>NZ_JAPWBP010000033.1:0-534 GCF_041433495.1 Haemophilus sp. 27098_8_127 | reverse complement strand
CGCACCTTCTCCCGAAGTTACGGTGCTATTTTGCCTAGTTCCTTCACCCGAGTTCTCTCAAGCGCCTGAGTATTCTCTACCTGACCACCTGTGTCGGTTTTCAGTACGGTTTAGATAAACCTGAAGCTTAGTGGCTTTTCCTGGAAGTGTGGTATCGGTTACTTCAGCTCCGTAGAGCCTCGTCATCATCTCTCGGTGTTAAAGAAGTCCGGATTTGCCTAAACTTCTCACCTACCAACTTAAACGCACATATCCAACAGTGCGATAACCTAACCTGCTCCGTCCCCACATCGCAGTTTATCCAAGTACGGGAATATTAACCCGTTTCCCATCGACTACGCTTTTCAGCCTCGCCTTAGGGGCCGACTCACCCTGCCCCGATTAACGTTGGACAGGAACCCTTGGTCTTCCGGCGAACGGGTTTTTCACCCGTTTTATCGTTACTTATGTCAGCATTCGCACTTCTGATACGTCCAGCTAACCTCTCGATTAACCTTCATCCGCTTACAGAACGCTCCCCTACCCAACAGACTT
>NZ_JAPWBP010000032.1:0-545 GCF_041433495.1 Haemophilus sp. 27098_8_127 | reverse complement strand
TAGACTTTGGGACCTTAGCTGGCGGTCTGGGTTGTTTCCCTCTCCACGACGGACGTTAGCACCCGCCGTGTGTCTCCTGAGTATCACTCTTCGGTATTCGTAGTTTGCATCGGGTTGGTAATCCGGGATGGACCCCTAGCCGAAACAGTGCTCTACCCCCGAAGGTGTCCGCTCAAGGCTCTACCTAAATAGATTTCGGGGAGAACCAGCTATCTCCCGGTTTGATTGGCCTTTCACCCCCAGCCACAAGTCATCCGCTAATTTTTCAACATTAGTCGGTTCGGTCCTCCAGTTAGTGTTACCCAACCTTCAACCTGCCCATGGCTAGATCACCGGGTTTCGGGTCTATACCTTGCAACTAAACGCCCAGTTAAGACTCGGTTTCCCTTCGGCTCCCCTATTCGGTTAACCTCGCTACAAAATATAAGTCGCTGACCCATTATACAAAAGGTACGCAGTCACCCTTAAAGGGCTCCCACTGCTTGTACGTACAAGGTTTCAGGTTCTATTTCACTCCCCTCACCGGGGTTCTTTTCGCCTTTCCT
>NZ_JAPWBP010000031.1:0-564 GCF_041433495.1 Haemophilus sp. 27098_8_127 | reverse complement strand
CATTTTTACCGTCTGCACCTTTCGCACCGGTATCACCTTTCGCACCAGTATCACCTTTCGCACCAGTTGCACCATCTTTAACAACTGTTGAAGTGGTTTGACCGTTACCATCTACGATAGTCACTGTGTGTGTACCGTTGTTGTTGTTCACTACAGTAGCAGTTGCATTTTTACCGTCTGCACCTTTCGCACCAGTATCACCTTTCGCACCAGTTGCACCATCTTTAACAACTGTTGAAGTAGTTTGACCGTTACCGTCAACGATAGTCACAGTATGGGTACCGTTGTTGTTATTCACGATAGTTGCAGTTGCATTTTTACCGTCTGCACCTTTCGCACCAGTATCACCTTTCGCACCAGTTGCACCATCTTTAACAACTGTTGAAGTGGTTTGACCGTTACCATCAACGATGGTCACTGTGTGCGTACCGTTGTTGTTATTCACTACGGTTGCAGTTGCGTTCTTACCATCTTTACCTGCTGCACCGGTATCACCTTTCGCACCAGTATCACCTTTCGCACCAGTTGCACCATCTTTCACGACAGTTGAAGTGGTTTGACCGT
>NZ_JAPWBP010000030.1:0-593 GCF_041433495.1 Haemophilus sp. 27098_8_127 | reverse complement strand
GTTTTCAACTAAACACTTGATTGCTTTTGTTCAATCAAGATTTTATTCTTACTCAGACTTTTTCTTATCCTTAAAGGACTTGAAAGTCTCTTCAGTTTTTCAGCTTGTTTCCTGGTTGTTAAAGAACAGAAATAACATTTTCAGTTATCATCGTTAAATAAACTCATTAAAGCATTTTAAACATTAAATCAGCCAATTTACTTAACGATGATAAGTGGTGGAGATAAGCGGGATCGAACCGCTGACCTCCTGCGTGCAAGGCAGGCGCTCTCCCAGCTGAGCTATATCCCCATGTCATCATTTATTTACTACCTTATTCACCTTCATCACTCACTCAGTTTGAGTGGTGGGTCTGAGTGGACTTGAACCACCGACCTCACCCTTATCAGGGGTGCGCTCTAACCACCTGAGCTACAGACCCAAGGGAATAACGGCTTTCTGCTCGATATTGTCTACAATATATCAATCAATCTGTGTGGACACTTATTGTCTCTCGTTTTTGGTAAGGAGGTGATCCAACCGCAGGTTCCCCTACGGTTACCTTGTTACGACTTCACCCCAGTCATGAATCATACCGTGGTAAACGCCCTCCA
>NZ_JAPWBP010000029.1:0-596 GCF_041433495.1 Haemophilus sp. 27098_8_127 | reverse complement strand
TGTTGTGTTTTCAACTAAACACTTGATTGCTTTTGTTCAATCAAGATTTTCTTCTTACTCAGACTTTTTCTTATCCTTTAAAGGACTTGAAAGTCTCTTCAGTTTTTCAGCTTGTTTCCTGGTTGTTAAAGAACAGAAATAACATTTTCAGTTATCATCGTTAAATAAACTCATCAAAGCATTTTAAGCATTAAATCAGTCAATTTACTTAACGATGATAAGTGGTGGAGATAAGCGGGATCGAACCGCTGACCTCCTGCGTGCAAGGCAGGCGCTCTCCCAGCTGAGCTATATCCCCATGTCATCGTTTATTTATCACCTTATTCACCTTTATCACTCACTCAGTTTGAGTGGTGGGTCTGAGTGGACTTGAACCACCGACCTCACCCTTATCAGGGGTGCGCTCTAACCACCTGAGCTACAGACCCAAGGGAATAACGGCTTTCTGCTCAATATTGTCTACAATATATCAATCAATCTGTGTGGACACTTATTGTCTCTCGTTTTTGGTAAGGAGGTGATCCAACCGCAGGTTCCCCTACGGTTACCTTGTTACGACTTCACCCCAGTCATGAATCATACCGTGGTAAACGCCC
>NZ_JAPWBP010000027.1:0-664 GCF_041433495.1 Haemophilus sp. 27098_8_127 | reverse complement strand
TGACCCATCTCCCTGTCGCCTCGGAGGAGGCCTGTATATCGGTATCCGCTGCGGACGTTGCATCACCGCCACAGGCGCCACCACAGGATTGCTCATAATATGACTCCACTTGAACAATGTTGTGGTACCATTTTAAACTATAAAGCTACATAAGGTCAATAGAGTAAAGAATCCGTTGGGGAGGAGGCTGATGCGCATTGGTCAGTTGGCGCAGTTGGTAGGGGTCGAAACACAGACGATCCGCTTCTATGAACAGCAGGGCTTATTGCCGCCGCCTGATCGGCAGGACAACGGTTACCGTGTCTATACCGAGAAGCATGGTGAGGGGCTGGCCTTCATCCGTCGCTGCAGAATCCTGGGCCTGTCACTGGCTGAGATTCACGAACTACAGAGCTATCAGGACGACCCTCATCAGCCTTGTACCGCCGTCAACGCCTTGCTCGATGATCACATCTCTCATGTGCGGTCGCAGATAACCGCTCTGCAAGCGCTTGAGAAACAACTCGTTTCACTGAGAGCGAGTTGCAACGATGACCGGGAAGTTGAGGCGTGTGGGGTTCTTGCTGGAATTAGCGAAGGAAACATGCACCAGCAGTAGGTGAAGCATCAACCAGATAATCCGATGAGATGCTAGTCTGTCTCACTCTCATGCAAAGGTAAGATC
>NZ_JAPWBP010000026.1:0-981 GCF_041433495.1 Haemophilus sp. 27098_8_127 | reverse complement strand
TCTTTTATTATCAATGAATTACCACCATCATAAACCGCATTTTAAATGCGGTTTATTGTTAGATGTTAATTTTATCAAAGGAACGTTACCATTGATAACCAACGCTAGCCGACGCACCCGCACCACCGCGAGAGTTTGTGCTAGCAGCAAATTTCACACCCAATTTACCATTATCTGATAATCGAGAATAACCTACTGCTACAGCTGTTTCTCCTCGGTATGTACCAGTGCCGACAGATACCATGGATTTACCAGGTAAGGTTGCATGGTATAAGTTACCAGAAGACATCGCACCGGCAATACCAGCACTGAGTTTTTTATCCATCTTATTCATATCATTATGAATATTGGCAACAGCTCCTTTCAATTGGTTCACATTGACAGCATCTGTACCTTTAACACCCGGAGCAACATTTTGGATAGTCTTGTTGCCTGCATCGATACCGTCTTGGTTAATGGTTACTGGACCTGCTTTAAGTTCATTTGTTGTTACGCTATTAACAGTTACGTCTGGGTTCAGACTTACTTTTAACGCGTCGCCATCTTTCTTAACAAAGATGTTTTGAACTTCTTTCTCAACAGTTTTACCGGTTTGCTTATCGTAAACTTTAACCTTAGTACCTGCATCACCTTTAATCTGAATTGTATTGTTCAGTTTCTTCGTGATTGTACCTTGGCTTGAGCCAGTTTCATCAACTAGACCAAATGTACCATCAGCATCTTTACCGTCTCTACCATCTCGACCATCTTTACCGTTTCTGATGGTTGTTACAGTTTGTTTGCCGTTTCCATCAGTGATAGTGACTGTATGAGTATTATTGCCGTTGTCTTTAACTTCAGCTTTAGCATTCTTACCGTCTGCACCAGTATCACCTTTAGCACCTGTTGCACCATCTTTCACGATTGTGGTGGTTGTTTTACCATCACCATCTGTGATAGTGACTGTATGAGTATTATTGCCGTTGTCTTTAACTTCAGCTT
>NZ_JAPWBP010000025.1:0-1216 GCF_041433495.1 Haemophilus sp. 27098_8_127 | reverse complement strand
AATGCTAAAGCTGAAGTTAAAGATAACGAGAATGGCACTCACACAGTAACTATCACAGATGGTAACGGTAAAACCACAACTACTGTTGTTAAAGATGGTGCAACTGGTGCGAAAGGTGATACTGGTGCAGATGGTAAGAATGCTAAAGCTGATGTTAAAGACAACAAAGATGGCACTCACACTGTAACCATCACCGATGGCGAAGGTAAAACTACTACTACTATCGTTAAAAACGGTGAAGACGGTAAGAATGCACAAGCTGAAGTTAAAGACAACGGTAACGGTACTCATACTGTAACTATCGTAGATGGTAACGGTAAACAAACCGTCACAACCATTAGAAATGGTAAAGATGGTAGAGATGGTAAAGACGCCGACGGTACATTTGGTTTAGTTGATGAAACTGGTTCAAGCCAAGGCACAATCACGAAGAAACTGAATAACACAATTCAGATTAAAGGTGATGCAGGTACTAAGGTTAAAGTTTACGATAAACAAACCGGTAAAACTGTTGAGAAAGAAGTTCAAAACATCTTTGTTAAGAAAGATGGCGACGCGTTAAAGGTAAGTCTGAACCCAGACGTAACTGTTAATAGCGTAACAACAAATGAACTTAAAGCAGGTCCAGTAACCATTAACCAAGACGGTATCGATGCAGGCAACAAGACTATCCAAAATGTTGCTCCAGGTGTTAAAGATACTGATGCTGTAAACGTTTCACAATTACGTAGCAACATCACCAACGTTAACAACCGCATTGATGGCGTACGTAAAGAAGCTCGCGGCGGTATCGCAGGTGCTAACGCAGCAGCAGGTTTACCACAAGTTTACATCCCTGGTAAATCAATGGTTGCCGCTTCTGCAGGTACTTTCAAAGGTGAAAGCGCTGTGGCAGTAGGTTACTCACGCTCAAGCGACAATGGTAAAGTTATCTTCAAACTTCAAGGTAACGCAAATACCCAAGGCGACGTAGGTGGCTCTGTGGGCGTCGGTTACCAATGGTAATTTAACTTTCCATTAATATAGATAAAAACCCAGCTTCGGCTGGGTTTTTTATTTGTACCAAATTAAGGATGAAATGAGATAGAATGAGCACACAATAACATTTCTAAAAAATAGTTTTGTGATTAATTAGACAAACTTAAGGATATGTAACCTAAATGACCACTTCAGAAAAAATTAATATTGCATTTGCGATTGATGCAAAATATACCCC
>NZ_JAPWBP010000024.1:0-1437 GCF_041433495.1 Haemophilus sp. 27098_8_127 | reverse complement strand
GAGGCTGATGTTAAAGACAACGGCGACGGTACTCACACTGTAACTATTAAAGATGGTAACGGTAATACCACAACAACTATCGTAAAAGATGGTGCAACTGGTGCAGATGGTAAGAATGCTGAAGCTGATGTTAAAGACAACGGTGACGGTACTCACACAGTAACCATCAAAGACGGTAACGGTAACACCACAACCACTATCGTAAAAGATGGTGCAACTGGTGCGAAAGGTGATACTGGTGCAGACGGTAAGAATGCAGAAGCTGATGTTAAAGACAACGGCGATGGTACTCATACTGTGACTATTAAAGACGGTAATGGTAATACTACAACTACTATCGTTAAAGATGGTGCGACCGGTGCAAATGGTAAGAATGCTAAAGCTGATGTTAAAGACAACGGCGATGGTACTCATACGATAACTATCATTGATGGTGATGATAAAACCACTTCAACTATCGTAAAAGATGGTAAGAATGCTCAAGCTGATGTTAAAGACAATGGCAACGGTACTCATACTGTCACTATCGTAGATGGTAACGGTAAACAAACCGTAACAACTATTAGAGATGGTAAAGACGGTAAAGATGGTAAAGCTATCGGTAAATTTGGTTTAGTTGATGAAACTGGCACAACAGATGGTACAATCGAAAAAGATTTGAATAAAACAATTCAGATCAAAGGTGATGCAGGTACTAAGGTTAAAGTTTACGATAAACAAACCGGTAAAGCTGTTGAGAAAGAAGTTCAAAACATCTTCGTTAAGAAAGATGGTGATGCATTAAAAGTAAGTCTGAACCCAGATGTAACTGTTAATAGCGTAACAACCAATGAACTCAAAGCTGGTCCAGTAACCATCAATAACAACGGTATTGATGCAGGCAACAAACAAATTAAGAATGTTGCTGACGGTAAAGACGATACAGATGCTGTGAACGTACGTCAATTACGTAACAACATCAGTAATGTGAATAACCGCATCAATAAAGTTGGTAAAGAAGCTCGTGGCGGTATCGCAGGTGCTAACGCAGCAGCAGGCTTACCACAAGTTTACATCCCAGGTAAATCAATGGTTGCCGCTTCTGCAGGTACTTTCAAAGGTGAAAGCGCTGTAGCAGTAGGTTACTCACGCTCAAGCGACAATGGTAAAGTTATCTTCAAACTTCAAGGTAACGCGAATACCCAAGGCGACGTAGGTGGCTCTGTGGGTGTAGGTTACCAATGGTAATTTAACTTTCCATTAAGATAGATAAAAACCCAGCTTCGGCTGGGTTTTTTATTTGTACCAAATTCAGGATGAAATGGGATAGAATGGGCATACAAGAACATTTCTAAAAGATAGTTTTGTGATTAATTAGATAGGCTTAAGGATATGAACCAAAATGACAACTTCAGAAAAAATCAATATTGCGTTTGCGATTGATGCAAAATATACCCC
>NZ_JAPWBP010000023.1:0-1742 GCF_041433495.1 Haemophilus sp. 27098_8_127 | reverse complement strand
CCAGTATCGCCTTTTAGATCAGGGTGTTTTTTAATGTAGTCCGCATCAAGGCTAAATGTAAAATCTCCGCCACCTTGATTAACTTTAATACCATCGCCACCGATAAATTTAACTAGATCACCCGCTTTAATTGGTTGCTCAACACGTGTTCCGCCTCCGTTACCAGCAGCGGTTGCTTTCCAGAAAGAATTATTAATGGCATTGGCAACCTGTTCCGCAGTGGCAAAATAATCACCATATTGAGAAATCCCTACTTTTCCTGCATGTTGCCCATTGTTGAATACTGTCAAATTTGTTTTATTAACATCAAACTTAATCTTGTTATTAGAAACTGTTGCTGTAGTACCATTACCATTGATGAAATCAACTGTATCACCAGCATTGATGATTGAATCACCTTTTCCATTACCTTGTAATTTCCAGCCAGCTTTTTTCAATGCCGCTACTAAATTTTTAGCAGTAACCACCCCTTCTTCTTGATCAGTAGGTTCTTCGTATTCGCCCGTTGTTTCATTTGCCTTCACTGATCCTTTTTTCACACTAACGGTATAAGTATTGGTATTGTTATTTTGAGCGTTAGCTTCTTGTGTTTTATTGGCGGTAACTAACCCATCGCCAACAACATGTGTGCCAACTGCATTTACGGTGAAATTCGTACCGCCATCAGATCTCTCTGACTCCGTAACATTAGCTATATTTGTGCCTGCCACCACATAGCTTTTAGATCCTTTTGACGGTTGAATTGTATTCATTGCTTGTACTAAAGCATGGAGTTGAGAACCGTTAATTGCGTCAGTTGAATCTTCTGATACGCGACCTGCAGCAACGTTTTGAATTTGACGGTAGTTATAATTATTAGTTGCGGTTTTATCGATCTTATCAGACCAGTGCCCTCGACCATCATGCTGACGATTTCCAGGAATCCAATCATTAACAGCTGCACCAGAACCAATGGAAAGGACTGATGTGTCGCTACTTGCTTGACCAGCATAATTGTAAGTTTTATTTCCAATGGTGATAGATTTAGCATCCTCACTTGTATGAGCCCCAGATACTTTTGAATAAGCTCCCAGTGCGACACTTCCTTTTGTAGTCTCACCAACTTTAGCATTAAAACCAATAGCGAGCGCATTGGCTGTATTCGTTACATTTGCACTCCCCCCGATCGCGATAGAGTGGTGCACCTTACTTGTTATTATTCCTGTATCCGTACCCCGTTCTCCGGTATGTGCCGAAGCTCCGCCTTGTGGACCTGAAGCATCACTTTTCTCACCGATTATTAATGTTGTTGAATCACCAGCATCCCAAGCATTGGCGTTTACTGAATAAGCCGTAGCTGATGTAGAAAATAAACTTGCAATAATGGCAGTACTGAGAGTGGTTAAATAAAAAGTTTTTTTCAGTTTACTTTCGCCACTTGGCTGACTGATAAGTTGATTTGTTGACGATTTAACTTGTCCACGCGCCAATTCAGATGCTACCACCCAATTTTGGGTGGCATGATTCCATAGAACCTTATAAATTTGATTCATACAATATTTTTCCTTAGATAATTAATTTACATAATATTATATAATAACATAACGTTAGCTAATTCATTATGGGATGCCACTTAATCTCAATATAATAAAAAATAGCTCGCAAATTATACTCCTCACTAATATACATTTTCAATAATTTTTTTTGCTTTATGTTTTGAAGGCAAAACATAAATACTCCAAATATATTTATCTCATTAATAT
>NZ_JAPWBP010000022.1:0-1833 GCF_041433495.1 Haemophilus sp. 27098_8_127 | reverse complement strand
TCAATTTGTTACTATAATAAGAACGTCAATTTTTATGTCTTGCATAATGATATTCCACAAGAATGGTTTGAGGGGATTCAATGTAAATTAGAGAAAATGGGAAATAATTTATTTTCTATTCATATTTCTGACGATATTTTTAAAGATTATAAGACGTTGGAACATATTTCTTCGTCGAGTAGCTATTATCGTCTTTTGATCCCAAAACTTATTAATCAAGCGCGTGTCTTGTATTTAGATGCAGATATTATAGTGAATGGGTCATTATCTGATTTTTATTATAGCGATCTTAATGGTGCCCCTGTAGGCGTTGTGAAAGATTATGGGATGGGAGAATACTTTCCGTTTCCTTATTTAGATGCATCCGTTTCTAAAAACTATTTCAATAGTGGTGTTCTATTGATTGATTGTGTGAAATGGCGAAATGAAGGTTTGGTCGATACCTTATTGCAAACTGTTGAAGAGTATGGCGATCAAGTGTTATACGGTGATCAGTGTATTTTGAATATTGTTTTACGAGAAAAAGCAAAATATTATAGTTTTACTGAAAATGCACAGGTGCAATATATTGAAAAAATTAAACGGGAGCATGGTATTACTAAAGTTAATCTCAATGTTCCACCTCTTATTATTCATTATGCAGCAAAACATAAGCCGTGGGATAATCATAACCCGACATTATTTGAACGTGAAAAATATTGGTTTTTCCGCCATTTAGATTGGTCTTATCTTATTGACTCGACCAAATAAAATTTTATCGTGTGGTTATAATAGCCGATAATTAGCGTAATTTCTGTGCAAGGTCGAGAATGAGTTTCCCAAGTATAGGAAGTGGATCATTATTTATGAGATCTTGATATTTCAATTCTAACTTTGTGGTGCGTAATGGCTGTTTACGTGCCACTTGTGTTTGTTCAGCGTTGGCTGCTCGATATTTATAGGCAATAGTACGGAGTTCATCGAGGGATATTTTCATCTCTTGAGAGAGTAAATCACGTAGCTGACTTTCCCAAGCCAAATCACGGTAGCCTTTCTTTTCCATCACCATGGTAATAGATTTTTCAAGCACTTTCTTGATTTGTTGTGTGGTAGATCGGATAGGGTAGTGACCTAGCCATAAGTCATTAGTGGTAATAAATTCCGCTTGAAATCTCTCAATAAACCAATAATAGAATGGTTGGTTATTTGGTTCAATAAATACGGTGCTTTTAATTTCTTTGCCATCACTGTCTATCATGTAATGGCTACCAATCGTTAATATACACGTTTCAGCAATAGCACGAGGAATAATCACTTTAGGAGTGAGTATTTCTTCCTTTCGTTGATCGGTAAAGTGGCAAATAAAATCTGGATTATATTCCGTAGCGCTTGGCAGATAGCCTCGCCAAGTGTACATCCCAACACGCCCTTGAGGAATAAGCGAGAGAAAATAATGTAATATCTCACGAGATGGGCAATAAATTAACTCATCTGCATCAAGTGGAAAAATATAATCAATGTCAGCATCATTATTCAGAATATATTGCATCATTTGATTCATAATTCGTTCTTGAGCATATTCTAATTCATTATAGTGATAGATATGAATTGGTAATCCTTCTTGTTTTAAGAGTGTAAGAATCTCCCGTGTATTATCACAACTATTATGATCGACAATATGCAGCTCATTTAATAAGGTTAAATTATGGCGAATAAAGGTTTCAATAATATCACTCTCATTGCGCACCATACTTAAACCAACAAGTTTTTTATTCATTTCTTCTTTACCTAGTTGAACGTCTAATATTTTTAAAGATGCTCTTTTGCTAACTTCAAATTGTCTAGTAATAGTTT
>NZ_JAPWBP010000021.1:0-2323 GCF_041433495.1 Haemophilus sp. 27098_8_127 | reverse complement strand
GACCGTTACCATCTACGATAGTTACTGTATGTGTACCATTGTTGTTGTTTACTACGGTTGCTGTTGCGTTTTTACCGTCTTTACCAGCCGCACCAGTTGCACCATCTTTAACGATAGTTGAAGTGGTTTGACCGTTACCATCTACGATAGTCACTGTGTGAGTACCGTTGTTGTTATTCACTACAGTTGCAGTTGCGTTTTTACCGTCTTTACCAGCCGCACCAGTATCACCTTTCGCACCAGTTGCACCAGTATCACCTTTCGCACCAGTATCACCTTTCGCACCAGCTGTTGAGCTGATTTCAATGGTATTACCGTTACGTTTGATTGCAATGTTGTCACCCGCATTAATGTTTACGGTATTTGATGCACGAACATTTGAAGCTTGAGTATCACTACCATCAGCAAGCTTACCGCTTGTACCTGGTACTGCAGCTGAATTTAAATGCCATGAAACATTATTCACGATATTTGTTACGGTACTTACGTTAGTTAAATGAGAACCATAATTACCAGTGTTATTATAGGTAGCCGCACCTGCGGTTGTAGTAGAAATATCACCAGTTTTTACATCTATGTTATAAGTCGTTACATTATCTTCTTTGTTACTAGTAATGCTTAATGAATCAGGTGTTTTGGTTGTAACTGCTGCAGTCGTATCTGTACCGCCAGATACTTTCGCATTAATTTTAACTGAACCATCAGCGTTATAGACTACTTCAGTGTTGTCACCATTTACGATATTTGCGTGGTATTTAACAACTGTTTTTTTGCTTCCAGTGCTTTGATCTAACGTTTCATTCGTTACGGTTGCAATCGTACCGTTACCATTTTGGAAATCAACAACACCCTTGTTATAAATACTTGTATTGGCATGTTGAGCGCCTGCTGTTTGGTTACCACTCGCAACCCAGTGACGATTATTAATTTTGTCATCTAAATCATTTGCTACAGTGTAAAGCTGTGAACCGTTGATCGCATCAGTTGAATCTTTAGTAATTTGACCAGCTGCAACATTTTTAATTTGACGCTCGCTACCAGCTTTACCCACAGATACAACTGCGCCAGCCCCATCATTCAGAGCGCTAGTATTACCTGCAAAGCCACTATAAGTAACAGAACCAACCGTTGCACTATTTGTGCCTACAAATCCTAAGTCTGTATTAGCGCCTGAACCTAATGCCACAGAGTCTTTGATGGAAGCGGTTGCTTCACGACCAATTGCTGTTGCATTATTGTTAGAAGCTGCCGCCTTGTAACCGATTGCTGTTGCATCTTCTTTAGTTGCTTTAGCTACACGACCCACTGCAATTGCTTGGTCATGGGTTGCTTGAGAACCACCACCCATTGCAATTGAAGACATACCTGTAGAAGTCGTAGATGTACCGATTGCAATTGAGTTTACATTCGTTGCACCTTTACCACCCGGGAAACTACCAATTGCGACAGAGTTATCACCAAGTGCTTTTGCTCTATCACCTAAACCTACTGCGCCATCTCGTTTAGCTTTAGCGTGGTCACCAATTGCAACGGCACCTAGAGCTGTACCAATTGGGCTACTCCATGAACCATCACCGTTTTGTGTATAACCAGCTCCGATTTTACCTGCAGAGCCGTCATAAACGGTTTGCGATCCAGGAGTTGCTTCAGAAAATGCACCGATAGCAACAGTAGAAGACTCTTTATCATTATCACCTTGTTTATCGATACCTGGTCTTAAACCTGAATTAGATGCAGCTTGTTTACCAATTGCAATCGCTAAATGGCTAGTTGCTTCAGTACGACTTGCAATCGCAACTGTATCTTGACCAAGAGCATTAGCTCTATCACCAATTGCTGTCGCATTCACATTTTTTGCATTAGCATTGTTACCAATTGCTACTGTTCGAATCATCGTTGCATTCGATAAATTACCAATTGCAACAGAAGCTTCGCCACTTGCATTATTACTTACGCCAAGAGCTGTCGATGCACCATCAGTTGCTCTATTGTTATTACCTACTGCTAATGCAGAGTTTGCTATAGCAGTATTATTAGCACCTATCGCTGTGGTACCCCAGTTATTATCTGCAGTATTTTGATAACCTACTACAACAGAGTTTTTACCAACACTGTTCGAACCATTATAAGCATCAGGAGAAATATTAACTGCAGAATTACCATAACTAGCAGCTGCCTGTGCCACTTGTGACACACCTAATGCAGTCACAACAGCACCCGCAAGTGCGGTTAATTTCACAATTTTTTTAGATTTAGTTTTACCCTTAGCATGCCCAAGTTCAGAAACAGCTGTCCACGTTTGAGTGGCATGGTTCCAAATAAC
>NZ_JAPWBP010000020.1:0-2469 GCF_041433495.1 Haemophilus sp. 27098_8_127 | reverse complement strand
ACCAGTGTCACCTTTAGCACCTGTGTCACCTTTAGCACCTGTGTCACCTTTAGCACCAGTATCACCTTTAGCACCTGCTACACCATCTTCACCTTTAGCACCATCTCTAATAATGGTTGTGGTTGTAGTACCGTCGCTATTATTAACAGTAAGTGTATGAGTACCATTATTGTTATTGGTTACAGTTGCAGTAACGCTCTTACCATCAACACCATCTTTACCTTTCGCGCCATCTTTGGCTGAAATAGTATATGTATGAGTTGTTGTATTGTATTCAACTTTAATATTGTCGCCAGCTTCAATATTTGTGTTGTATTTAACAATCGTTTTAGCTTCTTTACCAGCGCTCTTATCTGCTTGCTGTACTGTTACTTCTGCAGTTGTGCCTTTACCATTTTGGAAATCAACAATATCATCGTTGTAAATGCTTGATTTCGCAGTATCGTTATTTTGAACTCTCCAATGATGGTTAGAGATCGCTGTAGCTACTGCATATAATTGTGAACCATTGATCGCATCTGTTGAAGTTTCAGAAATACGACCTGCCGCAACGTTAGTAATTTGACGTTCTTTGCCTGGCGCACCAACACTGACTACGCCTACTGGGTTAGTACCACAGAAATTATAAGTTGTTCCTGCAATTACATGGTTTGAAGTAGGATTTGCAACTGCTGTAAGAGAATCTGCACCTAAAGCAACAGAGTTTGCATGGCTAGCTGTTGCGTTTGTACCAATTGCAATTGATTTTTCTGCAGATGCGTTAGCTAATGTACCAACTGCTGTTGCATTTACTGCACTTGCTTTCGCACCGCTACCTTGAGCTACAGAATTTTCAGCTGAAGCATTCGCGTTACGACCAATTGCAATCGCTTGAGAGCCTGAAGCGTTTGCATTGACAGAACCTGCGAAGCTATATTGACCACTCGCATTCGCGCCAGAACCTAAAGCAGTAGAAGATTCACCGCTTGCTTTTGAATCACGACCCAATGCAGCAGCTGCTTTATTGGTTGCATTTGCTTGGCTACCAACCGCTACTGCGCCATTTTGTGTTGCGTGCGCTGCTTGACCTAATGCAGTGGTTGCGATACCAGTTGCCACTGAGTTTGCACCGATTGAGATCGCAGTACCTGCATCTTGACCATTAGAAGAACCTGCTGGAGTATCTGTACCATTTGCAGCCGCATTCGCACCAATTGCGATATCCGCAGTTTTTTGAGCAACCGCACTAATACCTTGAGCGATAGAGTTTAAACCTGTCGCAGTAGAGTTAGTACCTAAAGCAATAGCGTTATTACCCACAGCTTTAGCCGCAGTACCTTCTTTATTACCTAAAGTACCATCTGTTGCACCACCGATAGCCACAGAGTTTGTACCTGTTGCATGAGCAGATGCACCACCTGCGAATGAACCTTCGCCATTAGCTTGTGATAACACACCTACCGCTGTAGCACGATTAGCAGTTGATTCAACATAAGCACCGATACCAATTGCGTTATCGCCTCTAGATACTGTTTTAGTACCAACAGCAATAGCGTTATTGTTAGCTGCAGTCGCAGTTTGACCTACCGCAACAGAGTTTGATTCAGCTGCAGTCGCATTAGAACCCACAGCAATTGCTGCTTCTTTATTTGCTTGCGCGTATGGACCAACTGCAACAACTAAATTACCTTCTGCTTTTGTATATGAACCAACTCCGACAGCTTGAACACCTGAAGCATTTGAGCTAGTACCCATTGCAATCGCGTGATCTTGTTTTGCTACAGAATCTTTACCTACTGCAATCGCATTGGTCCAAGCACCTGTTGCATTATTACCGATAGCAATAGAATCTTGGTGAGTTGCATTTGAATGCGTACCAACAGCAACAGCGCCTGCACCCGCATTGGTACTATCACCGATAGCGGTTGCGAATTGCGCAGTTGCATTTGCACGGTTACCGAATGCACTTGCAGAATCTTGAGTTGCAGTTGCACGGTTACCTACCGCAGTTGCACGAATTTGAGTTGCTTGCGCTACGTTACCGATTGCAACAGAAGCTTCACCAGTTGCTTCACTGCTTACACCAATAGCAGTTGCAGCACCTGCTGTTGCTTTATTGTTATTACCTACTGCTAATGTTGAGGTTGCAGTTGCAGTGTTATTTGCACCATAAATAATTTTGCCATCAATACCACTTTGGGTACTTGCGGTATTTTGGTAACCCACAACAACAGAGTTTGCCCCTACGTTTTTGTTAGAACCGTTGTAAGTGCCATTTGGAGCGATGTTTACTGCAGACCCGCCAAGCTCCACTGCAGCATCAGCTACTTGTGAAACACCTAATGCAGTCACAACAGCACCTGCAAGTGCGGTCAATTTCACGATTTTTTTAGATTTGGTTTTACCCTTAGCATGCCCAAGTTCGGAAACAGCCGTCCACGTTTGGGTAGCATGGTTCCAAATAACTTTAAACACTTTGTTCATATATTT
>NZ_JAPWBP010000019.1:0-2638 GCF_041433495.1 Haemophilus sp. 27098_8_127 | reverse complement strand
GGGCACCTTCACCCCATCAATCTGATACCACCCTCAGATGGTTGATAGATCGACTCCGTAGTTGAGTTCCTCTGCGAAGTCCGGCAGTCCGTAACCGATGGTTTTCTTGTAGAAAGGAGAGACCTTCGCAGTCGGTGCCTTCTTCTTGTGCTTCGTGGTGTAGAGCATTCGTGCCCGCATCACCTCGAAGGAGTAACCGCGCCCTTCACGGTTCTTGTCCTTGGCCAGTCGGTTGATGGACTCCGTGTAAGCGTTGGTGACGGGCATGTCCATCTCGAAGTAGGTCATGGTCTCTTCACGCCAGTTTCCCACTGCCCTGACCAGATCGCTCCAGACTTCCTTTTGGCCCTTCGGGATGGTGGCTATCCACTCGTCCAGGGCGGCTTCTGCCTGGAGCCGTGTGGTGGCGTCCCAGATGCCGTAGAAGCGCTCCTTGTGCTCGTAGGCGGCCAGCAGTTGCGGGAACGCGCCTGTCCAGGTCTCCATGATGAGGCGCTCCCGGTCTGAGACTTCGTGAGCGCGTTTCAGCAGGATTTTCCGGTCTCCCTTGAGAGTCCGGCTCTGGGACGGTTTCAGCTCCTTTCTGAGGCCCTTGCGCACTCTCTCTAGGGCATCGTTGGCCATGCGCACCACATGGAACTTATCGACCACGATACGGGCCTGGGGCAGTACAGCCTTGACCGCTGCCCGGTAGGGGTTCCACATGTCCATGCTGACGATCTCGACCTTCTGCCGGTCTTTCAGCTTCATCAGGTAGTTGGTCACCACGTCCTGGCGGCGGGTGGCCAGCAGGTCGATCAGGGTTCGCTCCTCAATGTTGGTCAGAATGCAGCGGTAGCGCTTGTTCAGGTATAGCTCGTCAATGCCCAGGATGCGGGGCGTCTCGAAGCGGTGCCAGCGCCCCAGGAACTCGGCGCGGGCGTTGAAGATGTCGCGCACCGTCTTCTCGTCCAGGCCGGTCTGTGCCGCCACAAAGGTGTAGGGGTGGTTGAAGGATTCCTTCTCCACGTACTCATGCAGCCGCAGTGTCATACGGAATCCGTCCACCATCTCCGGTAGCTGGGGCCTGAATGTTGTCTTGCAGGCCCGGCAGGTGTATCGGCGGCGGACCACCCAGAGAGTGACCCGCTTGCCGTGGATGGGCAGATCACGATAGGGAACGTCACGCTTGCCGAACCGTACGAACTCACCCTGCACGCCGCATTCCTCGCAGGCGATGGGATCGGGCACGTCCACCTGGAAGTGCATTTCGTCGTCGGTTGATTTGCAGCCCAGTACTTGGTATTGCGGCAGGTGAAGGATGTTGTCGGGAAGTTCGGTCATGGTGTTGTATAGGCGTAGGTGTCAGTCAGATCCATCCGACTCGGCATTGGTGTTTGCTTTTTTACCCAACAAGCTGCTGGAAACGAAAAGTAAGGCACCGAGGACAATTGCAATATCAGCCAGGTTGAAGGCCGGCCAATGCCAGTCTCGCCAATAGAAATCAAAGGAATCCACAACATAGCCGCGAAAGACCCGGTCAATCAGGTTGCCCATGGCGCCACCGAGGATAAGACTGTAAGCGATGGCTTCTCCTTTATGACGATTTTCAAGGATCAGCTTGATCAGAAAAATCGAGACCACTACCGCGATTCCGATAAAAAAGTAGCGCTGCCAGCCTCCACCATTCGCAAAAAGACTGAATGCGGCACCGGTGTTCCATAGGTGCACCCAGTTAAAGAACGGGGTCACCGAAACATACTCGCCATAGGCCATTGATTGCTGCACCAGCCACTTTACAGCCTGATCAGACGCTGCCAGCAGGCCCGATATGGACAATAGGGCATACGGCGAGAGCTTTTTGCCAATAATGAGCATTATTTAACCCTTCAACGCCAAAATGCGTCTGGCACCGTTAAGTACAATCACCCCCGTGATGGTGCCGATAATCAGATCTGGATAATTGGAACCGGTCCACGCGACCAGGGCGCCGGCGGTGATGCCCCCCAGGTTGATCACCACGTCGTTGGCCGAGAATATCAAGCTTGCCTTCATGTGCGCCCCGCCTTCCCGATGTTTGGATATGAGCAGCAGACAACTGGTATTGGCAATCAATGCGACGAATGCGATAGCCATCATCACCAGAGATTCAGGCTCACTACCGAATACAAAGCGTCTCACCACCTCTACGAGCACGCCCACAGCCAAGATCAGTTGCAGTACACCAGCAAGATGCGCGGCACGTACCTGCATTTTCACGCTATGTCCAACCGCATAAAGGGCAAGCCCGTACACCGCCGCATCGGAAAAATTGTCCAGGGATTCTCCAATCAGGCCGGTGGACTGGGCGATCAGACCGGCAGTCATTTCCACTACGAACAGAAGTGCATTGATGCCGAGCAACCAGCGCAGGGTCCAGGATTCTTGCTTAGCAGAAGCTGCCGAAAACTCGGCGGCCTTGATGGTCTCTGGATTTGCAGCGACGGTTTCCTGAAGCGAGGCGCCTAGCCCCAAGGTCTTCAGTTTCGAGGTGACGGGCTCGATCTCGCCGTCATGCACGACCTTCAGCCGGCGGTTCGACAAGTCGAAGGACAGCGCCCGAATCTCCTCAAAGCCGTTCAGGGCTAGGCGAATCATTCGTTCTTCTGATGGACAGTCC
>NZ_JAPWBP010000018.1:0-4919 GCF_041433495.1 Haemophilus sp. 27098_8_127 | reverse complement strand
CTTCACGCCAGTTATTTTTTAATGATTACCAGAATTTCCACCAGCTTTTCTTACCTGCATTTTCAGGTGTGCTGATAATAGTATTATTTTCGTCTTGTTTTGCCACTTCAGGTAATGGCTTATCTAATTCTGCACTGCTCACTAAACCGTTTTGATCGAATTTCACTGTAAATGTGTGCTGTTCAGGTTTTTGGTAAGAGTGTTGTTGTAAGAACACGTAATACCAAGTTAGGTTACTATAAGGATCGATTAAAACTGGTGTACCAAGCAGATATTGTACTTGTTGTGCGGTCATGCCCGGTTTAACTTGCGCCACAGTCGCTGCTTCTAAATAGTTACCTTGTGGAACATCAATACGATAAACGACTTTTTGCACTGTTGAACAAGAAGTTAAACTTAATGCTAAAACAACTGCACCTAAAAATGTTCTTAATTGCATATTTTTTACCTTTTACTGCAAAGTTATGTCGAATGATACCGAAACTTTATGATCTTGCCAAATTAATTATCGCACTTTAATGCTTTTTGAAGTTGATCTTTCAGATTTGGTGGTATCCCTTTGATTGTTAAAGTATCTGTAAGTGGATCCCATTCAATACGGTTATTTAATAAATCCGCATCGAAACTTAATGTCACACCTTTACCAGAACCTGAAAATTTCGTTAATGTTTTTAAGGCTGAACGTAATGGTGGAATGGTTTCCTCCAAGCCATAATCTTGCTCTTCTGTAAAGGTGAAAAACGGGCGCTCGTTTAGAGTCGGCAAATTCGCTGAAAGTTCAGTTAAGGCAATTTCATCACCGCTTGCTAATTGACCTTTGCAGTATTCAAATACCTGCTTTTTCACGGCTTGGGTTTGTTCTTTGTTCAATTCACCTTGTTCACAGTAGTCACTGACTGCTTGTAATAGGCATTGGTTTTGAACTTGCGGATTTAAACCTTCTTCTGCACCTAAGAAATCCATAAAGAAGTCACTAATTTTACGGCCAACACGACCTTTAATGAAGGTGAGATAACGGTTTGAGTTTGCGTTTACTTGTAAATCCGTTAAGTTGATACGTGCCGCAATATCAAATTGTGTAATATCTAGATATTCTGTACGACGAATTTCAAGATTTTCGTCAACTAACATACTGATGCGACTATCTAACAGTGCGATGAATAGGTAATCCGTCGCTAAAAAGTTATATTGGCATAGGATAAGCGTACCGCTGTCTGCAAAATTATATTTGCCCAATTCTTGCGCTAATAATTTTGTGGATTGTTGGCTGAAATTTAAAAAGTTGATTTCATTTTCTAATAAACGATTCAGATCTTGTGCAAAAATGGAATTCTCTTGGAATACACCAAATGCTTTGCCTTTATTTTGATAACCTTGATGTAATTGCAACATCATTTGTTCGACTTCCGGCGTAATGGTGAGAAGTTCATCACGCAACACGCTTTCCATGGTAGTGGTTTCATTTTCAGCGTGCTTAACTAATTGATGTAGCACGATTTGATTAACCGTAATGCTCATAATTTTTTCCTTCGTAAAATTTACCTTAAATTATAACCGCACTTTTTAAGCAAGAAAAAAGAAATTATTCAGATTGAGCAAATTATCGGGTATGATATGAGAAGTTTTTTTGTATTTAGAACAGGCTTAAACATTCCAAATGGCTCAACATTCAAAGTATTCCGATGGGCAAGTTAATGCCATTATTAACGACATGATTAGCGTACTTGAAACTCACAAAGCACCCGTTGATCTTTCTCTTATCGCTTTAGGCAATATGGCCAGTAATTTATTGACCACTAGTGTGCCAGCTGCACAGCGTGAAGCATTAGCACAAGCCTTTGCCAACTCTCTAATGAATTCGGTAAAAATAAAATAAAATGTTTTGGTTTAAAAAGAGCAAATTCAACGGACGTGAATACCGTGAAGAAACCTCACGAAAAATTTCGTGGGGGCATTGGTTTGCTTTTTTTAACATTATCATCGCAATTCTTATTGGTAGTCGTTATGCCTTTCTCATTGATTGGCCAGACACCTTACTCGGCAAAATTTATTTCTTTATCAGCTTATTAGGTCATTTCAGCTTTTGTGTTTTTGCCTTGTATTTGCTGGTTATATTTCCGCTGAGTTTCATCATAAAAAATCACCGCACTTTCCGTGGGCTAACGGTGATTATCGCGACAATTTGCACCACTTTACTGCTGTTTGATACAGAAGTTTTTAACCGTTTTAATATCCACCTTTCTTCTATCGTTTGGAATTTATTAGTAAATCCAGAAAAGGGTGATCTTTCACGAGATTGGCAAATTTTCTTTGCGCCAATGCCGATTATTTTGTTAATCCAAATGCTTTTCTCTCGTTGGAGTTGGGAAAAATTACGTAGTTTGGAGCGTCAAAAATGGCTAAAGAAAGTGGGATTAGTGCTGACTTCTACTTTTGTGGCAACACATTTAATTTATGCTTGGGCGGATGCATTGTTATATCGTCCAATTACTATGCAACGCTCAAATTTCCCGCTTTCTTATCCAATGACTGCTCGAACCTTTTTGGAAAAACAAGGGTTCATTAATGCGGAAACATACTCTCAGCGCTTAGAGCAAGAAGGGCGTTTAGATGCATTAAAACTTGATTATCCGAAAAAAGACCTTCAGTTTGAGCAAGTTGAGAACAAACCAAACATCCTCGTGATTACCGTTTCAGGCTTACGTTATGATGCGCTGACTAGTGAGAAAATGCCTAAATTGTTTGAATTTTCCACAAGTTCTACTCAATTTACGAATCATTACAGTAGCGGCAATACAAATAATGCCGGCTTAGTGGGCTTATTCTATGGACTGAATGCGAATTATACAGACAGTATTTTGAGTAATCATACGCCGTCAGTGTTAATCAAAAAGTTACAAGACGAAAAATATCAATTTGTTGCTTATTCATCCACGGCATTTAAAGACAGCTTATTTAAACAAGCCTTGTTCCGTGATGTGAAATTACCTAAAGTGAAAGCCTCTTCGCCAAAAGAAGAGATAAATGGTGTTTTATCTCTCTTAAAAGAGGATAGACCTTGGTTTGCTTATATGGATTTAGATATTGCAGATCAAACGGAAGAAAATTACACCAAATCGCTTGCGGATATTGATCAACAAATTGATGACACTTTAGCATCAGTCTCTTTAGATAATACGATTGTTATTATTACGGCAGAGCATGGTAAAACGCTTAATAAACTGGATGAAAAAGCACAAGAAAACTATTTCGGTCGTGATGAAATCCAAGTGCCGTTTATTGTTTACTGGAAAGATTTGCCAGTACAAGAAGTGACAAAATTAACGAGTCATACTGATTTGTTACCAGCACTGATGTCGTCGATCTTTAAAGTAAAAAATCCGGTTTCGGATTATGCACAAGGCCGCAATTTATTTGAGCTTAATGGCGATCCTTGGGTGTTGGCATCGAATTTCCGTTGGAATGTCATTATTCAGCCGGATGGCACACAGTATCATATTGATCGCAAAGGAAACTATAAGAAATTTGACCGCACTTATACTGAGCAATCTTCTAGCCGCCCACCGCTCGGCTTATTCTTAGAGGTTTTCAAACAAGAGCGTTCTTTTGTCAATAAATAGATAGCTTTTTTGTGCTTAAAATTTTATACTTTGCACCCAGTTGAAAGACTGAAAAGATGTTATTAATTAAAATCTGCGAATTTTTCATAACATTGCAAACAATTCACAATAGACCAGATCCTTATTGGGTTTGCTTTTCAATTAATACACTTCTCGTCTCTCTTTTCCTTTCTTTTTTGGCGGAGTTATTATGAGAAATCACGTTCGTAGCTTTAAAACGTTTATTCGAGACGAAATCATTAAAAAAGGTGGCTGGGTTAATGCCCATGCTCACGCAGATCGTGCTTTTACAATGACACCCGAAAAAATTGGCATTTATCACAACAGTAATCTTCAACAAAAATGGGATTTAGTGGACGAAGTTAAACGTACATCCAGTGTTGATGATTATTACGCCCGTTTCTGTCAATCGATTGAGTTAATGATTTCCCAAGGGGTAACTGCATTTGGTACTTTTGTGGATATCGACCCGATTTGTGAAGACCGAGCCATCATTGCTGCGCACAAAGCTCGCGAAGTCTATAAACATGATATTATTTTGAAATTTGCGAATCAAACCTTAAAAGGAGTCATTGAGCCAGAAGCACGCAAATGGTTTGATATTGGCTCTGATATGGTGGATATGATTGGTGGTTTACCTTATCGCGATGAGCTTGATTATGGTCGCGGCCTTGAGGCAATGGATATTTTACTTGATGCGGCTAAGTCTCGCGGCATTATGTGTCATGTGCACGTGGACCAATTCAACTCTCCGAAAGAAAAAGAAACCGAACAGCTGTGTGATAAAACCATCGAACATGGTATGGAAGGGAGAGTCGTGGCGATCCATGGTATTTCCATTGGTGCACATAGCAAAGAATACCGCTATAAACTTTATGAAAAAATGCGTCAGGCAAAAATGATGATGATTGCTTGTCCAATGGCGTGGATTGATAGTAACCGAAAAGAAGATTTGATGCCTTTCCATAATGCCTTGACACCTGCAGATGAAATGATTCCAGAAGGGATTACAGTCGCGTTAGGTACGGATAATATCTGTGATTATATGGTGCCACTTTGTGAAGGGGATTTATGGCAAGAACTAAGCTTGCTTGCTGCAGGCTGTCGTTTCCCACATCTTGATGCAATGGTTGATATTGCCAGTATCAATGGACGCAAAGTGTTAGGTTTAGAGCCAGTTTAATCCCAAAAATTGATAAAAGAGCGAGCGGTCATAAAATGAAATGTTTTGTGGCCGTTTTTATTTATAAGATAAAACAGAAATAATGCTAATTTGACGGATTTAAGTAAGGATTGTAA
>NZ_JAPWBP010000017.1:0-6537 GCF_041433495.1 Haemophilus sp. 27098_8_127 | reverse complement strand
TCTGTAGGTTTATAACTTTCAAGAATGGTTTCATCCTCATTTACTAAGTAATGCACATTTGCCCCTTTTTGAAGCATAAGCTCTAAAACATCCAATCTCTCTGGGATATATCCAATCATAGACAAAGGGATTAAACCATCTTGGTTCGGTAAATTAGGATTTGCTCCTGCTTTGAGCAACGCTATCGCCGCCTCAGCATTTTTACTTCGTAATGCATAATGCAAAGGAGTCATTCCGTATATATCTTGAGCATTAACATCGACGCCATTATCAATATAGAATTGTATTAATTCTACTTTAGGTTCCGAATAGCAAAGTATCCTATGTAGATAGTTCCATTTATCTAAACTAGTAATTTTTTTTATATCTGCCAATTTGTTTTCTAAAAATATTTTTCTTAATAGTTGAAGATCATTATTAAAATTACTCTCTACAATTTTTTCTTCCAAATCCAAGTCATTAAATTTAGAAAAATCCATCTTATTTTCCTCCATTCATAAAATTTCTCATATCTTGTTTTATATCTAAGATATCATCTTTACCAGGCATCTCATTTCTATGACTCCGATTTTCAGACATATTTTCTAACCTAAATTTATTAGGTCTTGCATTTACATAATCATTAAATTGTTTTTGACTCCAATTTAACTCTTTAGCTGCAAGAGATAATCGTCTATGCTCCCAACCATAAGCATGTCCTATATCGATTGGTCCTTTGATTATCGCACGAGTAATCTTATCTCGGTAATCACCATTAGGTAGAGCCTCGTATTGTTCAAAGATTTTCTTCATGGTATCAGAACGAAGATAGGAACGATTATAAAATTGATCTACAGGTTTATCTGTCGATAAATAACGTCCTGTTTGCTCATCAATTCGTTGAGATAGTCTATTAAAATGAGGATCTGTTCCTGCGTTATGATTCACTGTTTCAAAACGATTTAAGTCTTTTTTGATCACAGTAATTTCTTTTCCATCCTGATTTTTAAACTTATAAGCATGATATCCATCAATATCTTTTACTTGCTTAGCTCCATCAGGTAAAGCATGCCAACAATCATTATGCACCCACACCCCACCAACATCAGAATTTGCTCCTTTGATAAAGTAAGTGTGGTCAGTCTCAACTGTCAGGTTATATGCACTTAACTTCTCAGCTTTGATAGTGACACCTTTCACCGTCTGCCAGTGATTATTTTCTGATAACAGTTTATAACCCGCTTTCAGATTTTGTGCATCTACCCACTGAGCATTTTGGATTTCTCCGTTGTAATAATGCCCCTCAGAACTCGGTACTAGCTCACCTTGATTTACCCGGGTAAAGAATGGATGAATTTTGTTTGAAACAATGGTTTGGTGTTTGCCTTGTTCATCAATCACTTCTACATATACTGTAAAGTCATACGGGTTGTTGTAGTGCGCTTGTACGCGCTGATAGGTCATTTGTCCTGTCAGTTCATTTTTCGCATAAACCTTATCTCCGACCTTAATAGATGCTATCGGCTTGTAACCTTGCTCGGTTTTCACTTCCATGTCACCACGGAAAGAACAAGTTTTAGGTTTTATCTTCGCGACATTAATACCTGAATGAGCTACATCAATCGTGCCATTTTTTAATTTAGCAATGGATTTAGTCATCGCCAATCCCGCACCACTCAGAACCACGCCTCCAGTTGAAACACCTTTCATTTTACCTTGGCGGTAACCTTGCATTTCTCCCGCGAGTTTTGGGTTCTCTTGAAGGGCAAGCGTATAAGCCTCATCCCAATCTTTCAACGATACCACAACATTATTATAGGTCTTCCCTGGATTTGAGATTGCTTCCCATAAAGACACTACGGTATCATCTAAATTAACAACCGCATCTGCTGTTTCTTTAACGCTATCAATTTGCCCCTGAGCTTCTGCAAGCTCTAGACCTTCTTGATATTCTTTAGCTTTATCTTCATCTCCATTGAATAAAACCTTGGCATACATTTCAATGTTTTGCTTACGCTCATCACTAGGATGAACGTCATCAGCCATGCTGTTATTCTCCACAGAGTCTTTCGCCGTCTTAGCCGCAATAATCGCCCCATCAGAACTATCCGATAAACTACCACCGGCAATACCTGCTGCTACTTGGCTTAAAGAAGATACCGTACGTTTTTCTTCTTCGCTGAGCTTTTCAGGTGATTTATCATAAAGTGTCGAGGCGAGGAAATGAGCCGCAGCCTCACCACCAGCTGCACCTGCCGCACCAGCAGCAACATTACGATTGCCCGCATAAGCCTCTACCGCGCCCCAAAGTGCATGAGCAGTCAAATTGAGAGCGGTATTCACATTGCCTTTTGCATCTGTTGTCGCTTTCTTAATTTGGTTATTCACCGCAGGCGATAATCCTGAAGCCACCACTTCCGCTGCCGGTCTGCCAGCTAAAGCAGTGCTGATAACATTTAATGCCGAATCAATGACAAGACGTTGACTTCCACCCGTTTCCCATTCTTTGGCTTCACGACTCGCTGTCTCAAAATTATCTCGTGCTTGTTCTACTAAAGCTTGGTTAATTTCGTTGTTGTTTTCTGCCTTGGCTTTTTCTGCTTCTTCTAACGCAATTGCGGCTTCATGACGTTTCGCTTTCGCTTCTTCGCCAAATTTATTAGCAAGCAAACTTCCTGCTTCCGCGACATTTGGTCCAAATTTCTCTGTCACCTCACGTTGGAAATCAAGTTCTTTTTGAACATCATCTTTATTAAAACGATTCTCTAATTTACCACTTTGGCTTTGTGCACTCTCTGTAGTGATCTCAGTTTTAATCGCTGCAATCTCTTCTTGCACCGTTTTACCTGTTCGTTTTAATTGCTCAGCTTCATCTTTAATAGTGATATTTTGTGTATTAATACCACTTTTTGTTGTGCTAGATTGGCTATCGGAATCTTTACCATAGCCCATGCCATAAGAGAATTGGAGAGACTCCTTACCTTCAGCCAATTTCTTGGTGTTCTCTTTTCCATCTACTCCTTTAGAATTAACAGTTGTGTTACCATTTTTATCGGTATAAAGCAGATTACCATCTTTATCCGTGGCTTGTTTTGTACTTTGAGCTGCACCATTCTCTCCAAATGGTGTTTCAAAGTTAGCCGATACACTACCACTCACACCAAAACTGCTGCCACTATAATTTGAGTGGTTTTCAATATCTGAATGAGTCAGACTACTCGTGCTAAAATGGTTTTTACCATCTTCTTCTGCTTTTTGTGTAGAAGTAATCAATGCACCTTTAAGATCGGTATGCTTATTAACATTAATATCATAACCTTCATCACCAGCATAAATTCCTGCCTGTTCATTCACACTCGCATGATCAGCATTGATTTCTACACGTTTGCCTTTGTTTTGGTTGATAAGTTATATTCATCATTCATTACATAATCCTTTATCTGAAGTAGAATTCTTTCTGCCACAATCTTCTACCCATATATAACCTTTTATTTCCATGCATTTAAAAAAAGCATCCCAATTTTTTTGTTGTAAATGGGGATCAGCCTTTGGTAAATGATCCATTGCCCAAGCACTCCTCATACTTAAATCCCCTTTTCTTAATCCACAGCTTACCAAATCATCCATTCTTTTCACGGAATCCGTATGTCCAAAGCTATAAGGTTTTTGAAATTTAGCAATTGGGCTATATGGTTTACCAAAACAAATTGTTGTCATTCCATAATAACAATCGTCTTTTGCTGAATAACATCCTGTTATGGTGGATATAAAAATTAGGATAAATATAACTTTTTTCATTATCTTACCCCAAACAACAAATTCATAATTTCTATAGATAAAGTGTACAATAAAAGAAGATCTCATTAATTATGCATATTTTTTACTTTCTACTTTGCTATTGTTCTTTGTTTTCATTTTCACAATAATACATGACATGTACATTTCCTTTATATTTCATACATATTTCCCTTCCATTAGCCTCTTTGTACATTTGATTAAGATTATGCCAAGCCCCATCTTCTGAAGAATATAAAAGGCAAGATTGAATAAAAATAGTCATAAAGAATATAACTAAAATTTTCATTATTTCCATCCCTATAGCTAACGCAAGGTGCGTGAACCAAAAATTAACGCACGCTACCTTGCTAATGAATTAATTTTCTTTCTCTAAAAAAAAGTGCAGTCAATTTTTGAGAAGTTTTAAAGCTCTTTGAAAATTGACCACACTCTGTTTAAATAATAAATTCAATGCGTTATAAGTTACACTTTCCATTATCCCACTTAGGATCTTGATAGCCACATTCAGCGGGAGAAAGATATATATACCCCTTAGTATTCATACATTCATCAAGATTTTTATATCTTTTGTCATTTATTTGATAGTTTTGCGGATAGTAGTGTAGATTTATATCACCATACTTTCCTCCACAAGAAACAAGATCTTTCCATCGTTGTTTTGAGTTTGTATGTCCTAGTAGTTCTTTTTTTTGATACCCTGCAATTAATGGATATTCTTTCCCCTTATCAACACAATTAACCATTTGTGGAGTATAAAAACATCCGTTTGAATACCAACATCCGTTTAATATAAAACAAAGAATAAATAAGGTGTATTTCATTTTATTTACCTCCTATTTTCATCAAAAGTTCAAACATATCTGATGACATTACATCGGATAAAGCAAATGGTGCGGATACCGGTATTGCAATAACAGTTGTTACACCTGATGCTACACCAGTAAGTTTATTTTTTTCTGCAGTATTTCCTTGTTTATCATACCAGCCCCATGCTTGGCCTCCTAACAGGTCGTGAGTACCAGCAAAGGATTCTACCGCCATATCCGAGATAGAACCGATGCTATACGGAATTCTCTTAAAATGTAGATTCCACTCACCTTGAACAGGTTGAAAACCACCGGTTTCTCCATATAATCCACCCGCTTTTTTATTTTGTTGCGGATCAATAGCATCATCTAATGTATAGTCTTTATTACCTTTAAATGTGATTGAATTATCATCATTATAAGTACAAGTCCCCATGTTACTATTGCAAATAGCATCAACATCAATCCTTACACCACCTAATTTTACTCCATCAAAATAACCGCTATCATAACTATCATTACGAAGAATTTTCCCCGTCTTAGCATCTTTAATACCTTTAAATAATCTTGAATTAGCCAAAGTCTCCTCTCTCATCTTCGTTGCGGCTAATTGCAAAGTTCCTTGAGTGATTGCAACACCCGGTGAGCCAGCGGCAATGCCAACCACGGTTTCAAGCAAACGTTTTTGATATTGCAATTTATAAATTTCTCCATAAAGTGCGGTCTTTTCCTCTTCAGTTTTAGCTTCCTTGATTTGTTTTCTCAATTCAGCCTGTTTCGGAAGCGCATAGGCATCAATCATTGAGAAGGCATTTTTACGAAAATCTTGAGTAACTTTCACTTGAATGTTGAGCTCTTTCATCACTTTGTCTTTATCAAAATGATTTTCCAACTTGCCGGAATGCTGCTCTGCATTATCCGTAGTTACATCGGTTTTAATGCTATCTAGCGTTTGCTCAACCGTTTCACCGGTTTTCGCCAGTTGTTCCGCTTGGTCTCTAATTTCAATATTCGCAGTATTAATACCACTTTTTGTCACGCTACTTTGACTTTCTTTATCTCGCCCAATACCAAATCCTGTTGAGGTTTCTAAAGAATCCCAACCTGTAGCAAGTTGTTTTGCGTTGTCTTTACCCTGCGCATTTTTGGCTTCTGTGGTCAATTCTCCTCGGTCGTTTCTATAAATCGGATTGCCATCATCATCCACCGCCTGTTTACTACTTTGCGCTTGACCCTCTTTCCCAAACGGTGTGTCAAAATTCGCTGCCACACTGCCGCTCACACCAAAGCTTGAACCGCTATAGTTTGAATGGTTTTCAATATCTGAATGAGTCAGGCTGCCGGTACTAAAATGGTTTTTACCATCTGCTTCTGCCTTTTGGGTAGACGTAATCAATGCACCTTTAAGATCGGTATGCTTATTAACATTAATATCATAACCTTCATCCCCTGCATAGATGCCGGCTTGCTCATTAACGCTGGCGTGGTCGGCGTTAACTTTGGACTTATTGTAGCTTCCCCCTGCTGAGACGCCATAACCCGCCGTCACACTCCCACTCACGTTCATTTGTTTGCCTTTGTATGTGGCAGTGTCTTGCAAGCTTTCGATGTTGAGGTTTTGGGCATTGACTTCTACACGTTTGCCTTTTACTTGGCTACCGATGAGGTTCGCATCACCACCGGCATTAATCACTGTTTTACTTTGGCTATCTCCTACATGACTAGCAACATAAGAGGTTTCATCACCATTGCCATAGCCTTTTCCGTAATTACCGCCTAAAGTAACCCCAGCAACCGCACCATTACTCACTTTAATGGCTACTCCCGCATTAAAGCCGCTAGATTTATTAGTACTGCGTTCTTGATGGTTTTGTTCTACTGCTTTGATGTTTACTTGATTATCTGCCATCAAAGTCGTGCCTTCTTTACCAGAAATATCCGAGCCTTCAATATT
>NZ_JAPWBP010000016.1:0-6708 GCF_041433495.1 Haemophilus sp. 27098_8_127 | reverse complement strand
TATTTCTTTTTAGATTTTCCCCACATTTTATCTTCTTGGCCTCGCCATAAACGCTGAATGTTGTCGTGGTGACGATAAATCAGCAAGCAGCAAACTAAGGCAACGGGGAAGGTAAATTCCGGTTTAAGCCACCAAACGTAGAATGGAACGAGAAGCGCCGTAATGACCGCACTTAGTGAGGAATAACGACTAATTAAGAAGACTAACAACCACGTACCTAAGGTTGAACCAGCAACGCCCCAAGAGATGGGCGCGATGGCACCGAATGCGGTCGCGACACCTTTTCCGCCTTTAAACTGAAAGAAAATGGGGAAGATATGTCCTAAACACGCACCCAAGGCAACCATGCCTAATTCAAATTGCGTGAGCCCTAAATAATAGCCTGCCCAAACCGGTAACATCCCTTTTAAAATATCGCAAATTAATACTGCGAGAGCCGCCCAACGTCCGCCAATACGCAATACATTTGTTGCACCAGGATTATTAGAGCCGTTTTTTCGTGGGTCAGGTAAGCCAGCTACCTTACAAATCAAAATTGCACTGGAAATCGAACCCAGTAAATAAGCAAAAATCATATAAAAAAGGGCAAATAGGCTCATTTTGTGCTCCACAATCTTGATTGTATTTGAAAAACTTGTTCGTTATTTTAACCAAACTTGATAGCATAAGCCCACTATATTTTTACAGGAATGAGAGATGGATCGTATTTTTATTGAAGAATTAGTGGTCTTCGCACGAATCGGTGTGTATGACTGGGAACAACAAATCAAACAAAAGCTCGTTTTTGATTTGGAAATGGCATGGGATTGTCAAAAAGCCGCAGAAATGGATGATGTGCAATATTGCCTTAATTATGCCGAAGTGAGCCAATTTATTTTAGATTATGTTCAAGCTAAGCCATTTTTATTGATTGAGCGCGTGGCTTATGAAGTAGCAGATCAATTACAACAACGTTTTGGGATTTCATGGTTACGTCTGAAATTAAGTAAACCTAAAGCGGTTGCTCAAGCAAATAATGTCGGAATTATTGTAGAACGAGGCGAGTTGAAATAATCGCTGAAAATTGACCGCACTTTGGAAATATCAAAACAAAGTGCGGTTCATTTTTTAGATGTTTTTAAGCGCCAAACGGAATGTGCCAATCCCACTTTTTAATACCAGTACACTTAATATCATACTTGCTAGCGGATCAACCCATAACCATCCCAGAAAATAAGCGCTTAGCCCCGAAAGTATCGCAATAATGGAACCGAATAAATCGGTGAGTACATGTAGATACGCCGCTTTGATATTGAGATTATCATGATCGCTGTTTAACATCATCTTTGCAACGAAAAGGTTTACCAATAATCCTAAAGATGCCACACCAAGCATCGGTAATGCCATCATCTCGATGGGATTTTGCCAGCGTTGAATGGCTTCAACTAAAATCATCAGTGCCACAACAATCAATGAACCGCTATTAAGTAAAGCAATGTATCGTTGTTTTTGAGCGGATAGAAACAACGCTAACAAGGCTAAAAATAACGATAAACTATCATTTGCCATGTGTCCCGCATCAGCCATGAGCGCCAAACTGTTAAACCAGTAGCCACCAATAAATTCGACAACCATAAAGCCCGTAATGATGGCAAAACTGAGTGCTAAGATTTTTTTATCTTGTGGAATATGCTCATGAGATGAATGGCCATGATGTTCATGGGAATGGTGGTCGGACATAATGCTCCTCATTGTGTCTTTAATTAACTTGAGATAAAGTATAAAGTCCGTAGTAACTACAAGGTCAAGGCTTGATTTTAACAAGATGAAGATTCATGAACTGAGCAAACAAAGCGGTATTCATTTAGAAACGATTCGGTATTATGAAAAAATGGGGTTAATGCCAGAGCCTAAACGTCTGGCAAATGGTTATCGAGATTATGATGAAGCCAGTTTGAAGCAATTAAAATTTATTAAAACCTGCCGAGCGTTAGATTTTAGTTTGGCCGAAATTAAATTTTTTAATGAGATGAAAACGCAGCAATCTCAACATTGCGAAGTGGATAGCATGTTGGCGAAGCATTTGGTTTCAGTCGAAGAAAAAATTGCGGAACTGACTGAAATTAAACATTTCCTACAAAGTTTAATTACCGAAGATGATCATCAAGCTGCAGATTGTAAAGCAATGGCTCAATTAAAAGCCTATTAAGTGCGGTCTAAAAAATATCAAAAATCCGCACGTTGGTGTGCGGATTGGTCATTATTCTGGATCATCCGTAAAGGCATTGTTTCGGAATATCGGCACAAAGGTTGCAAGATACAGCACAAACACAATGGCAATTAAAATAGCCGGAATCGTGATAAAAAACAGCTCGTCCACATACATTAAACAAGCTCGGGAAAGTGCCGCCGTAAAAAGACAAAGCACGGCAAGGCGACAGAGTTTTGGGTAATCCAGTTTCGTAAAGCCACTATGCCATAATCCCGCGGTGAGCCAAATCATCATCATACTGCCGAGAATGCCGCCGAGTGTCACCATGTGTAACGGATCGGCAGTAGGCTCATCAATTAATTTATTTATGCCAATCCACAAATAACCAATTGCGGCGAACAGTTGAAGGAAATAATAAGTGCGTATGTAATGTTTACGTAGCAGTTCGTGATGATGTAATTCGCGTAACTTGGCAAGCAAGATAAAGCCAACTGCAAAGGCAGTAAAAGTGGCTGTTTGCGTAGGTAACCAAAGCTCTGCTGCGGTATGAAGTAATAAAAATGTAATTGCGATATTTTTATACACGACATTCGGGATAAATACAGGATCTTTCAATGTACTTTCTTTCAGTGCCTCTGCGCCTAATAGAATGCTGACTCGAATTGATACAAACATCACTGCCGCCATATTCAAATGCACCTGTGCCCGCAATAATTTCAGACTATCAGTCATGGCGTAAGCTGTCTGACAAACCATAAATGCTGCAAGTAACATCAGTAAAGTAAAATTGTCGGTATTGCGATCCAACCAAAACAGCCAAGCACAAAAGAGTAATAAAGCGAGCCAATAAGCTGCCACTAAAAACGAGGCGGTTTGCGGGAAAAATGGCAATAACATCAATCCCGCAAGTAAGAGTACCGCTAAAATCGTCGCAATAGGTTTTAAATTGCCTTTGTAATTTGTCCATTCAAGCATGGAAGCTGTCAGAAAGCCGCCGTATGCGGCTGGCAGCATAAATTCTAAGAAAATTTTGCGGTGTAGGATGAGATCATCGGGGCTGATGAAAAAGCTCAACGCCCCCACAATCGCAAGAATGGCAGCTCCAACAAAAAAGGGTCGCATCGGATGGGTAAAGAAATTATTCATAATAATGGATTCCTTGAAATTCTCGTGCGACTATGGTTTCTTCAAAGGCTGAATTGCGCTCAGATAATGGCGTTGGCAAAGTAATCACATTTTGTACATCCATCCCCTTTGGATAAAGCTGCATGATTTCTCGGCTTAATCGAGCCGCTTCAAAACGATCGTGCGTCACTAAAATACAAGCCATGCCTTGTTGCTCAATTTTCTCTACAAGCATAGCGGCTAAAATATCACGTAAATCGCGATCCAAACCGACAAAAGGTTCATCCAATAAGGCTAAATCACAGCCGCATAGCAATAGACGCAAAAATGCCACGCGTTTTGCCATACCGCCCGATAATTCGGTCGGGTATTTATTCAAGTCACCCGAAGAAAGCCCAATCTTTTCTGCCAACGCAATGATTTCATTTTCATTAGGATTATCCATAAAAATGGCGATATTCTGCATGGCAGTGAGATTTTCTAATAGACGGTTTTCTTGAAACAGAAACCCCGTTTTACGAAATGTATTCTTGATTTCGCCCGATTTTGGTGTTTCTAAACCTGAAATCAAACGCAGTACCGTAGTTTTACCACAGCCACTAGGACCGAATAAAGTTTTCACTTCGCCCGGTTGTAAATCCATACTGAAATCGCGCACGATGGGATCGCGGAGAATTTCAAAACGCACATTCTTTAAACTCAGCATTATCTTCTCCACGGCATGAACAGGATTTCCAATGGCTTGGTAATCAAATATTCAAAGAGGGAAACAAACACAATCACTAACAACACATAAGCCATGACCGTTGATGTATCTAACATGGCTCTGGCATCGGCAATCTGTGCTCCCACACCCTCATTGGCTCCCAAAAGCTCAGCCATAATTACCACTTTTACGCCCATAGCAACCGCGACGCCAATACTGGAAATCACATAGCCTGTGAGATGGGGAACATACAAATAGCGGATTTTTTTCCACAATCCGAGTTTGTACGCATCAAACAATTCTTCATGTTGTTTGTTTACACTTGCCATGCCCATAGCAGCACTGGCAAAGGTCAGCGGGGCGACTAATACGATAATGGTAAATAGCACGCTAGGATTGCCAAAGCCAAACCAAAATAATGCCATCACGACCCAAATAATTGGCGGCATGGCTAATAAAATCGTAATGATGGGTTTGAGCAATGCCATTGCGGTTTTAAAGCTGCCCGCAATCAGTCCTGCGGCTAAGCCAGCGACTAATGCGATGGTAATACCCACCACAGAACGCCATAACGAAATACCGATTTCGTTTTGTTGGAAATGTTCGAGCAACTCAAGGGCTTTTTGAAAAACATCCGCGGGAGCAGGCAGCATAAATTCACCAAATACTGAGCTGCCCCAAGCCCACAAGGCAACCACCATCATCGCCACACTCAAGCCGGTAAAACCGCTCCAGAGATAGTCGATGATGTAAAACAGGACAGGTTGTGGTTTACGGATTTTGTCAGTTTTAATCATGTTATGTGATTCAGTTTCAAATTAAGCCAAGAAGAATTTATCATCTGGTAATTTACCACCTAAGAGTTTTGGATTGAACTCCATCAAGGTTTCATAGAATTGCATGATTTCATTTTTCAGTTCACTGGCTTTGGTCACCGTTAAGCGCGCACCGTCTAAGCCCATTTCAATAGCGGCTTCTGGTGCTGGCAGATAATTAGCACCAATTTCAGCCGCACTTTTACGGTTAGCCATAATCCAGTTTAACGCATCACTTAAATCTTGGTGAAGTAGATCAAACTCAGCCTTGTGTGCGTGGAAGTATTCTTCGTTAGCAATAATGCCCGCCATTGGAATAAGTGGTTTGGTGTTAAACGCTTGTCCCCATTCTTTCACTAAATCGAAGCCGCGGACAATCTCCGTACCAACAATTTTAGCTTTCAGCACAACAGCACTCGCCATGGGTTCTGGCAGAATGGCAGCATGGAAATCTTTAAGCAAGAACAAACCAATCGCCTCAGTTGGTGTGGCCGCATAGGTGATCTCCACTTTATTAATATCAATATTCAGTTTTTTCAGTAAAGCTTGCAACACGATGTCTGGCATATCGTTTTTAAATGGCACTAGGATTTTTTTACCCACCAATTCTTGCGGTGAAGTAATGGCACCACCTTTACACATTAACTGCGTAATGCCATTGGTGAGAATATTTACCATACCAACTTGTTGCCCTTGATTACGTAAATTCACGCCCACATTACTTGGGCTCATCATCACCTTAAATTGCCCACTTGCCACACCCGCACGCAACTGATCAGGCGAACGCCAAATCTCTAATGCGACATCCGCTTGTTTGGCTAATTTACCTTGCGCTGCCGCCACCGCAATGGTTACACTTGGCATCGCGGGTGCACCATAAATGGTAAATTGCTCTTTTGTTGCCGCAAAGAGAGAAGGCGACATGCCCGCTGCCGTAAGTGCTGCGCTCATTCTTAAAAAATCACGTCTATTCATTGTCATGGTTATCTCCTTATAATGAAACAAGTCTAATACTTGTATTTTGATAATAGTTTTCATTTATTATCTTACTAGCTGTGACTAAAGTAAAGAAAGACAAAAGTGCGGTTATATTTTTAGGTGTTTTTTTAATGTCTTTAAATTTTGACCGCACTTTGCAATATAAAAGGAACAAACTATGCGCCAAGCACAGCAGATAATGGATTACGCAGCGAATCAATATGCCACGCAGCCCGAATACCTTTGGGCAAAGTTTCCGGACTATGCGATTTTGCGCCACAGCAATGCAAAAGGAAAATGGTATGCCCTTATCGGCAAAATCGCTAAAACGAAACTGGGTTTAAAAGAAGAAGGGGAAACGGATTTTATTAATCTTAAATGCCTGCCCGATATGGTGAGTATTTTGCGACAATCTTCGCCTTTTTTACCTGCCTATCACATGAACAAAACACACTGGCTAACAATTTTGTTAGATCATGGTGTAGAGAGCGAAGAAATTTTTAAATTGCTCGATTGGAGCTATGATTTGACGAAGTAGAAATAAGAGGGAATCTTACGCTCCCTTTCTCTAAAATAGCTCATTTTTCATACAAAAATTTACACTTCTTTAAGTTTCTCGTAAAAATTTTTCAAAAATCTTTACGTAGATTTACATAACTCGAATTTTACCTTAATTAATTGTAATTTTAGGTAAATCTTTTTTATTATGCTTTCTTTTTATACAGAGTTCTCTTAAAATAAGCTGTTCTGGCCAGAAAGAAAGGGGGAACTGTGGTCAAAATTTGTGGTCGTCGCCTTTCTGACGTTGAATTTTTTGGTGCTGTAGCATCGTGTACAGCTTCTTAACAATCCTAAAGAATAAAGGGAAACTATATGAACAAAGTGTTTAAAGT
>NZ_JAPWBP010000015.1:0-16605 GCF_041433495.1 Haemophilus sp. 27098_8_127 | reverse complement strand
AACGACGCACTGGTTTTATTAAAGCTTCACAACAGCGCGTCGTTGTGTGGGGCGTATTATAGGCATTTCAGACTCCTTTGCAAGATCTTTTTGTAAAAAAATGTAAATTTTTTTGCTATTTGCTTATAAACGCACCAACATGACGAGAAAAAATCATTTTAAAACGGTAATGCCATCAAATCCCCAGAGATCTAACGCTTGTTCTAATTGATATTTATTCTCTACATCTTGCGTACAAAAGACCTGATTTTTCACCTCTGATTGTGACCGCACTTCTAATTTATTAAGTAAGAACTGCAATCGCTTGGCAATGGCGAATCCTGGATCCATAAAATTCTTCACTTGAGGTAAGCAAATTTGAATTTCATCTTTTATTAAAGGGAAATGCGTACAACCTAAACAAATCGTATCTAATTTCTCTATTGAAGCCCAAGGACTTAATTCATTTTTCAATGCAATCAGATCGACCGATTTCCCTTGGATTTTATGCTCTGCGATTTCAACCAGTTTAGTTGAGCCTAATCGTTCAACTATACAATGGGAGGCAAACTGATGAATAAGATCATTAACATAAGGGCGTTTAACCGTGCCCTTTGTTGCCAATAGACCAATATGTTTCGTTTGTGAGATTTCTGCTGCAGGCTTGATGGCTGGCACAGTACCTACAATTGGAATAGAAAATTGCTCACGTAAAGGCGGTAACACTACCGTACTCGCAGTATTGCAAGCAATCACAATGGCATCAAGTGGATAATCCTGATTAATTTTTTTACAAATATCCAATGTTCGCTGAATAATTGTTTCTTCTGATTTTTCTGAATAAGGAAAGCCAGCATTGTCAAAGCAATACAAATAATGGTTATCTGGCATGAGCTTTTTCGCTTCCCGATAAACGCTTAAGCCCCCCATTCCTGAATCAAAGAAAAGTACCGTTGATTTATTCATTTATAAAACTCTTTCAAAATAACCGCACTTTAGGCATTCGAATAAATTTCTCGATTATTTAGCCAACGGCGGATTAAACTTGCTGCCACATCCGGATATTTCACTATTAATGCTTTCGCATAATGTTGAACTGTTGGAATCATTTTACGATCGCGCATTAAATTCGCCACTTTAAATTCAGCGATACCCGTCTGTTTAGTGCCCAATACTTCACCAGGCCCGCGAATTTCTAAATCTTTTTCCGAAATCACAAAGCCATCTTGGCTATCACGCAATACCTGTAAACGTTTTTGCGACACTTTACCCAACGGCGGTTTATACATTAAGACACAAAAAGAAGCCGTACTGCCACGCCCTACTCGGCCACGTAACTGATGGAGTTGTGATAAGCCTAAGCGCTCAGCATTTTCAATGATCATTAGACTAGCATTAGGTACATCCACGCCTACTTCGATTACGGTTGTGGCCACAAGCAAATCGAGTTCTGCATTTTTAAAGGCAGCCATAATATCTTGTTTTTCTTGCGGTTTCATTCGCCCATGTACAAGACCAATTTTAAGCATCGGCAGCGCTTTCGTTAAATCTTCCCAAATTGCCTCTGCGGCTTGCGCTTCTAGTACTTCAGACTCATCAATTAACGTACAGACCCAATAAGCTTGGCGTTTTTCATTAATACAGGCGTTTTTGACTCGAGTAACGATTTCATCACGACGCTCTTCTGAAATAACAACTGTCGTAATCGGCGTTCTACCTGGAGGCAATTCATCAATAATCGACGTATCAAGATCGGCATAAACCGTCATCGCTAATGTTCTCGGAATTGGCGTAGCTGTCATAATCAGTTGGTGTGGATAAAATCCTGCTTTTTCGCCTTTTTCTCTCAACATCAAACGTTGATGTACACCAAAACGATGCTGTTCGTCAATAATCACCAAGGCTAAATCCGCAAATTCCACTTCCTCTTGGAACAAAGCATGCGTGCCTACCACCATTTGTACCGCACCAGATTTAATCTTTTCCAATTCGGCTTGACGAGCTTTCCCTTTCACCTTACCTGCTAACCAGCCGACGTCAATACCAAAAGGCTCTAACCAACGACGAAAATTATTGGCATGCTGTTCTGCTAAAATTTCTGTTGGCGCCATTAAAGCCACTTGTTTGCCATTATCAATCGCTAATAAGGCCGCCAAGGCTGCCACTAATGTTTTCCCCGAACCTACATCCCCTTGAACAAGGCGCATCATTGGATAATCTTTCGCTAAATCCTGTTCAATATCCGCCACGACTCTATTTTGGGCATTTGTTGGTTGAAAAGGCAAAGATGCAAGAAAACGTTGCTTCAAATCGGTTTGATAATGCAATGGCAACGCTAAAAACTGCTGCGTACCCAACCGCACTTTTTGCATCGCAAGATTATGTGCAAGAAGCTCTTCAAAGATAAGTCGTTGCTGTGCGGGATGTTGTCCTTTCTCCAAAATATCTAATGAAATATCTGGCGGTGGACGATGCAAAAATCGAATAGCATCCTTTAGACTAAAAGGATGTGGATTAAATTCATTAGGTAAAATTTCCGTCAATTGGATTTTATCGAGTAAAGCCAATGCTTGATCGGTTAGCTTACGTAATGAATTTTGTTTTAAACCTTCCGTTGTGGAATAAATAGGCGTGAGTGTTTCCTCTAAAACCAGTGGCGCATTATCCCGTATGATTTGATATTCAGGATGATGTATTTCCGCCATAAAGCGTCCACGTTTAATTTCACCAAACGCTTTGACGCGCGTACCAATCTGAAAACTGTTTTTCATCCCCGCATTAAAATTGAAAAAACGGAGCATAATCTTGCTCGTTCCATCTGAGAGACTTACGGTTAAAATAGGACGGCGCCCAAAGGCAACTTCACAGGTTTGGACAACGCCTTCAATGGTGGCATATTGTTCAGGGCGAAGATCGACAATGGGTGTAATTCTCGTGCGATCTTCATAACGGATTGGTAAATGAAAAAGTAAGTCTTGGAGATTATGAATTCCAAGACGGCTTAATTTATCGGAGATTGCCGCGCCTACACCAGATAAAGTGGTTAGAGGAACAGCATCGAGAAGTTGCGTGCTCATTATGCTTCATTAATATTGCGCTTCAAACGAATCACACTGGTAATTTGTTTGATTTTTCGCATAATGTTTTCTAAATGATAGATATCTCTCGCGCCAACTTGGATAATGACTAATAGCACATTATCCTCTAATTCTTCAGTCCAAATACTTTGAATATTACTTTCACAAGTCGTGACTGCTGTCATTAGGCTACCTAATACATTTTGTTCATTAAGCATTTCAATGTGTAATTCAGCATCAAAATTGACCGCACTTTCTGCCTCTTCCCATTTTGCAGCAGTAAAATCTTTGGTATTACTTGACGTTAAATTAGAACAAGCTTGATGATGTACAACTACACCTTTCTTCGCAGTACTTAATGCCACGATCGGATCACCCGGAATTGGATGACAACATTGAGCGAAAGACGCTTTCATTTCGCCATCTCGGCTCAATGTTAGTGTGCTTTGTGTATTTTTAGAAACACCATCCACATCAATTTCAATAGCTTCATCCATTAATTGGTGAGCAATAACGCTCGACATTTGATTGCCCACACCAATTTCCATAAAAAGCTCATTAAGACTTGAGAGATTCAATTCATTCAGTACTGCTTGAATTTTCTCTTCAGAAACCTCAGAGAGATAATGTGGTTTCAGAGCCATTTCTAGCTGTTTTTTACCCGTTTGAACGGCATCATCTGCACGCAATAATTTTAAGAAATGACGAATACGAGTTCTTGCGCGAGCGGTCACCACAAAGTTTAGCCAACTGACACTTGGATGAGTATTTTCACTGGTTACAATCTCAACGGTTTGACCAGACTCTAAAGCTTGTGATAACGGATAAGGTTTATGCTCTACTACTGCTGCAACACAATGATTTCCCACATCAGAATGCACGGCATAAGCAAAATCGACAGCTGTTGCGCCCATTGGTAATTCAACGATACGACCTTTCGGCGTAAAAACATAGATTTCTTTCGGGAAGAACTCAGATTTTACGTTTTCAATAAACTCAAAGGAGTTACCCACGTTTTGTTGAATATCTACCAGGCTTTGTAACCAACGTTGTGCACGTACTTGAGCAGTGGTGCTATCATTTTTACCACCTTCTTTATACACCCAATGAGCGGTAACGCCCATTTCGGCAACCTGTTCCATTTCTTCAGTCTGAAGATGAACTTCTATAGGCACCCCATGAGGGCCAATCATTGAGGTTTGTAGTGCTTGGTAGCCATTTGCACGTGGCACAGCAATATAATCTTTCACTTTACCAGGACGAGGCTTATACAAACTATGCATTTGCCCCAACCCGCGATAGCAATCATCCACTGAATTCACAATAACGCGAAAAGCATAAATATCCATAATAGAATGGAATTTCTGATCTTTCGTGCGCATTTTTTGGTAAATTTTATAGAGATGTTTTTCACGTCCCCAAATACGATTTGTAATACTTACATTATCAAGACGTTGTGAAATATCATTAGAAATACGTTGAATCAATTCTTGACGAGATCCACGCGCTTGTTCGACAAGCTTTTTTAGCACTTCATAACGGCGAGGATGCATTGCTTCAAAAGATAAATCTTCTAATTCATTCTTGATATGCTCGATGCCTAAACGATGGGCTAATGGACAGTAAATCTCTAAGGTTTCTTTTGCAATGCGACGACGTTTATCTGGACGCAATGAGCCCAACGTTCGCATATTATGGGTGCGGTCAGCCAGTTTGATTAAGACAACGCGAATATCTCGAGTCATCGCTAAAATCATTTTTCGGAAGTTTTCAACCTGTGCCTCTTGGCGGGTACGGAATTTCAATTTATCTAGTTTAGATACGCCATCAACAATTTCGGCTACGCTAGCGCCAAATTCATCTTTTAATTGGGATTCGGTATAAGGGGTATCTTCGATAACATCATGCAATAATGCAGCCATGATTGCTTCATGGTCTAAATGCATTTCCGCAATAATTGAAGCTACTGCAACAGGGTGAGTAATGTAAGGTTCGCCGCTTGAGCGAAATTGTCCTTCGTGAGCATCTCGCGCAATGACGAATGCACGTTTGATTAATTCAATTTTATCGGCGGGCAAATACCCCTGAATAATTCGATCTAAATCGGCAAACAATTCCAAAGGACACCTGACTTTTTGTAGAGAGAAAGATTAGGCGATCAAAATAACTTTAATTTTGACCGCACTTTAATGAGATTATTCTGCGATTAACGCTACTGCCACTTCTTCATTACGTTGAGAAGCTGCCGCATCTAAATACTCTTTTGCATCCATGATCTCTTGGTTAATTAATCCTTTTTCGATTTCACGTAATGCGATTACAGTTGGTTTATCGTTATCTTCCGGCACTAACGGCTCACTTTGATGTAACTCTAATTGTCTCGCACGACGAGCGGCGGTTAAAATTAAATCAAAACGGTTACCAATTTTTTCTACTGCATCTTGCACAGTCACTCGAGCCATGTTTTACTCCGATGTTAAAAATAATGTCTATAAAGGGAAAATATTGTACTCAATTCAAGCTTATTTTGCTAGTAGCTGATGAATTAAGTCTGCATTTTCTGTTTGTTGATAAGCTTTGGTCAAGCGTTCTGCCTGCAAAATGCTTTGTAAATCTGCCAATGCCTGTTCAAAATTATCATTCACAATAACGTAATCATATTCATCATAATGCGAAATTTCGCTGATTGCTTTTGACATTCGTTCAGCAATGACCTCTTTGCTATCCTGTCCGCGTCCAATCAAACGACGTTCTAATTCTGGCAATGACGGAGGCAAAATGAAAATACTTTTTACAGAAGGTACTTTTTGACGAGTTTGCTGTGCACCTTGCCAGTCAATATCTAAAAACACATCAATGCCCTTAGCCAAGTTTTCTTCAATTGCTGGCAATGAAGTGCCGTAATAATTACCACCAAACACTTTTGCATATTCTAAGAAATGACCTTTTTCAATTAAGGTTTCAAATTCTTCTACGGAAACAAAATAATAATGCACACCATGACTTTCGCCTGGACGAGGAGAACGCGTTGTGTGTGAAATAGACACCATTTTTTTCGTGCCTTGATTTTTTTCTAATAACGCCGAAATTAATGATGACTTGCCCGCCCCACTTGGTGCAGAAAGAATATATAAATTACCTTGAGACATAATTGAAACCTCTTCTTGTTGTTTGTTTTTATTATACAAAAAGAAAACGAAAAGTGCGGTCAAATTTTCATTTGTTTTACCAAATTGTTAAAAAGTGATCGAGATCACAAAAAAGTGGTATATACCCTTTTTTTTATCAAAATGCCCATGCTATAATCGACGGGAACTCGTTAGAGCAACGATTTTGTTTAACTTAAAAAATAGAAGGTGAAAATCTTATGGCTATTAAAATTGGTATCAACGGTTTCGGCCGTATCGGTCGTATCGTATTCCGTGCAGCACAACATCGCGATGACATCGAAGTTGTAGGTATCAACGACTTAATCGACGTTGAATACATGGCTTACATGTTGAAATACGATTCAACTCACGGTCGTTTTGACGGTACTGTTGAAGTTAAAGACGGTAACTTAGTCGTAAACGGTAAAACTATCCGTGTTACTTCTGAACGTGATCCTGCAAACCTTAACTGGGGTGCGATCGGCGTTGATGTTGCAGTTGAAGCAACAGGTTTATTCTTAACTGATGAAACAGCACGCAAACACATCACTGCTGGTGCGAAAAAAGTCGTATTAACAGGTCCTTCTAAAGATCCCACACCAATGTTCGTACGTGGTGTAAACTTTGGTGCATACGCAGGCCAAGACATCGTGTCTAACGCTTCTTGTACTACAAACTGTTTAGCACCTTTAGCACGTGTTGTTCACGAAACTTTCGGTATCAAAGATGGTTTAATGACTACAGTTCACGCAACCACAGCGACTCAAAAAACTGTTGATGGTCCATCTGCTAAAGACTGGCGCGGTGGTCGTGGTGCGGCACAAAACATCATCCCTTCATCTACCGGTGCAGCGAAAGCAGTGGGTAAAGTATTACCAGCATTAAACGGTAAATTAACTGGTATGGCGTTCCGTGTTCCTACTCCAAACGTTTCTGTAGTTGACTTAACTGTAAACTTAGAAAAACCAGCAACTTACGAACAAATCAAACAAGCAATCAAAGATGCAGCTGAAGGTAAAACTTTCAACGGCGAATTAAAAGGCGTTTTAGGTTACACTGAAGATGCAGTAGTTTCTACAGACTTCAACGGTTGTGCTTTAACTTCTGTATTTGATGCTGATGCGGGTATCGCATTAACTGATTCTTTCGTTAAATTAGTATCTTGGTACGATAACGAAACTGGCTACTCAAACAAAGTATTAGACTTAGTTGCACACATTTACAACTACAAAGGCTAATCAAAAATAGCCAAAAAATTAACCGCTCTTTTTAGAGCGGTTTTTTATTTCTAATCAATTTAAATTTTCTCAATACTTTATATATTCTTTATTGCTCATTTCAATATAAAAATAGAAAAATAATATGTCTATTATTTATTCTATATTCACAAAATAATAACATTTTACTAGATTTTAAATTTATTTCGTTTATATTAGCGTACAGTTGTTCGCTCAAATAAGGCTTATATGAATTTAGAACGTCATTTCGTCAATCGAATTCGCCAGCAGGCAAAAACTCGTCAAAATGCAACCGCACTTCGCCATAAAATTAATGGCTTGTGGAAAGATATTTCGTGGAACGCATTCCAACAACAGCTTGATCAGCTTTCATTAGCTTTTCTTGCTTGCAATATTCAAGTACAAGATAAAATTGCGATTTTTGCACACAATATGTCACGTTGGACAATCGCTGATATTGCAGCGCTTCAAGTCCGAGCTATCGCTGTTCCAATTTATGCAACGAATACGGCACAACAGGCAGAATTTATTTTAAATCATGCCGATGTCAAAATTCTGTTTGTTGGCGATCAAGAACAATATGATCAAGCGTTAGAAATTGCACATCAGTGTCCACAATTACAAAAAATTGTGGCCATGAAAGAACAAATTCAACTGACAGAAACTACCCTTTCCTGTCATTGGGACGATTTAATTCAATTAGGTACAGCCGAATTTCAGACTGAATTTGAAACTCGCTTAGCAAATAAAACGATGGATGATTTATTCACGATCATCTACACCTCTGGCACAACAGGTGAACCGAAAGGCGTAATGCTAGATTACAATAACTTAGCTCATCAACTCGAAGCCCATGATATTGCATTAGATGTTAATCAAGATGAGGTTTCACTTTCTTTTTTACCATTTAGCCATATTTTTGAGCGAGCGTGGGTTGCCTATGTGTTACATCGTGGAGCAATCCTTTGTTATCTCGAAGATACCAATCAAGTACGTGAAACATTAACGGAAGTGCGCCCAACCTTTATGTGTGCAGTACCACGTTTCTATGAAAAAATTTATTCTGCTGTGCTTGATAAAGTACAAAAAGCACCTTTTATTCGGCAGATGATTTTCCATTGGGCGATTGCTGTGGGGCAAAAACGTTTTGATCTTCTCTCTCAAAATAAAAAAGTCCCGTTCTTCTTGCAAAAACGTTATGCGCTTGCCGATAAACTGGTGCTGTCTAAACTGCGTTCATTGTTAGGCGGACGTATCAAAATGATGCCTTGTGGTGGCGCAAAATTAGAACCAAGCATTGGGCTTTTCTTCCATAGCATTGGGATTAATATCAAACTCGGTTATGGCATGACAGAAACCACAGCTACCGTTTCTTGCTGGGATGACCATCATTTTAATCCGAATTCTATCGGTAAATTGATGCCAAACGCCGAAGTTAAAATTGGGGAAAATAACGAGATTCTGGTGCGTGGCGGCATGGTCATGAAAGGCTACTATAAAAAACCTGAAGAAACGGCTCAAGCCTTTACGGAAGATGGCTTCTTGAAAACGGGAGATGCGGGTGAATTTGATGCTGAAGGTAATTTATTTATTACCGACCGTATTAAAGAATTGATGAAAACGTCTAACGGCAAATACATTGCACCACAATATATCGAAGGTAAAATTGGCAAAGATAAATTTATCGAACAAATTGCGATTATTGCCGATGCAAAAAAATATGTTTCAGCGTTGATCGTACCTTGTTTTGATAGCGTAGAAGAATATGCGAAAAAACTGAATATTAAGTATCAAGATCGTATGGAATTACTCAAACACTCTGACATTATCAAAATGTTTGAACAACGTATCGAAAATCTTCAAAAAGAACTGGCGCACTTCGAGCAAGTGAAGAAATTTACGCTGCTCTCTCAGGCATTTAGCGTAAAACTTGGTGAAATCACGCCTACGCTAAAATTACGCCGAAAAGTGATTATGGAACGCTATCGTCATATTATTGATTCGATGTATTCCAATAATAAAGAGAACAAGGAAAATAAAGAATAAAAAAGTGCGGTGAAATTCACCGCACTTTTTATTTTGACGAAAATGATTTATTCGACTTCAACCAGTACACCTTCTTGATGAGGTTTCAATATGCCAACCTCGCTAAGCTCGATACCAGCTTTTTTCGCAATCTCTAAGATTTCCGCTTCACTTTCAGGTTTAACCGCAATCAACAAGCCACCAGAAGTTTGAGGATCGCAAAGTACTGCCTTTTGATAATCCGTAAGAGGACCGATTTTATGACCATAGCTTTCAAAGTTACGGTTGGTTCCACCTGGTACACAACCTTCTTCAATGTAATCTGCCACGCCATCTAATAATTTGATTTTATCAAAATGCACAACCGCATTAAGATTTGAGCCTTCACAGATTTCAGCCAAGTGCCCTAATAAACCAAAACCAGTTACATCTGTCATGGCGGTGACACCTGCAACTTCTGCAAATTGGCTGCCAATCAGGTTCATTTGACACATGGCTGCCGTTGCCAAGCCTTGATGTTCTGGTTTTAATTTGCCTTTTTTCTCTGCAGTAGTCAGCACACCGATACCTAATGGTTTGGTTAAATAAAGCTTACAACCTGCTTCTGCTGAGGCATTACGTTTTACACGATCCGTTGCAATAACGCCTGTTACCGCTAAACCAAAAATGGGTTCTGGCGCATCAATCGAGTGTCCACCAGCCAGTGAAATCCCCGCTTGATGACAAGCAAAACGGCCACCATCAACTATTTTCTGTGCCACTTCTGCCGGTAATTTATTAATCGGAAAACCTAAAATAGCAATCGCCATAATCGGCTTACCGCCCATTGCAAAAATATCACTAATGGCATTGGTGGCAGCAATACGACCAAAATCAAAAGGATCGTCCACAATCGGCATAAAGAAATCTGTGGTACTGATAATTGCAGTACCATTACCAAGATCATAAACCGCTGCGTCATCCGCTGTTTCGTTCCCGACCAATAAATTAGGGTCGGTAAATTTTTCGATTTCTGTCTGTAAAATTGTCCCTAACACCTTAGGCGAAATTTTACAGCCTCAACCTGCGCCGTGGCTATATTGTGTTAAACGAATCTCATCCGTCATGCTAAATCCTTGCTAAAATCACATACCCTTTAAGCTAAAAGTGCGGTCAGAAAATCTGGCGTTTATGATGCCAACTTCTCCACTTTCGCTTGTTTAATCATATTATCGCTGACTTCCAAAATCGTAATTTTCAAGCCATCAATTTCACAAACCGTTCCTTCATCAGGAATATCTTCAAGATGCTCAAGAATCAAACCATTAAAGGTTCGAGCGTCTTCTGTGTCCAATTCCCAACCAAACATTTTATTTAAATCACGAAGATTTGCCGAGCCTTCAATAATCATCGAACCATCAGATTGCTGAACGACTTCTTGTTCAATAGTCGGTGCAGTAGTGGTTGTAAAATCACCCACAATTTCTTCTAAAATATCTTCAAGCGTGACTAATCCTTTAATATCACCATATTCGTCCACCACTAAACCGATACGTTCTTTTTTCGTGCGGAAATTCGCTAATTGTGTTTTCAGTGGTGTCCCTTCTGGAATGAAGTACACTTCATCGACGGCACGTAGTAAAGTTTCTTTGGTGAATTCATTTTTTTCTAATAACAAACGAAACGCTTCACGCACACGTAAAATCCCTAATACTTGCTCATCAAGGCTGCCTTTATACAACACAATTCGGTTGTGTGGTGCATGATTAAGCTGGCGCATAATGGCTTTCCAATCGTCATCAATATCAATCCCAGCAATTTCATTACGTGGCACCATGATATCGTCAACCGTCACGGTTTCCATATCTAAAATAGAGAGCAACATTTGTGGATGCTGTTCATCCGGTGTAGCCTCACCAGCTTCCGATACAATACTACGAAGTTCTTCACGACTAATCACTTGTTTTTGCATATCGGGTTTTAAACCCACCATTCGCATTAATGTCTTCGTGAAAAGATTCATTAACCAAACCAACGGATAAAATATTTTTAATAGCAAGACCAAGAGATGACTTGAAAATAATCCCACCTTTTCAGGGTGCATTGCCGCAACAGTTTTAGGGAAAATTTCAGAAAAAACAAGCATCACAAAGGTTAACAAACCTGTTGCAATGGCCACACCCGCATCGCCATATAAACGCATACCAATCATGGTTGCAATAGCTGAAGCACTGATGTTAACAAGGTTATTAAAGATCAGAATAAAACTTAACAAGGTATCTGGCTTTTCAAGCAGTTTTTCTGCTTTTTGCGCACCTTTATTACCTTGTTCCGCCATAAAACGAAGGCGATATTTATTGAGAGAGAGTAATCCGGTTTCTGAGCCGGAAAAATAGGCTGATAAAACTAAACAAATAATGAGTGTAATAAATAAAGTACTAAGGGGGATACTGTCCAAGGGTAAATCCTTTTGTTCGTTAATCAACAAAAAGTGCGGTCATTTTTCACCGCACTTTTTACCTGTTCTTTGATTTTAATTAAATCAAACGGCTGCCAAAATAGCCAATTGTGAGCAGAATGATACCTGAAATTGCGTAAATAATCATCCTTTTTCCGCGCCAGCCCAGTCGCCAATGACCAAAACAAGCAATACCAAAACTAATCCAAGCAAGGAAAGAGAAAATCGCTTTGTGCAGATTTTCTGGCGTCACCGCTTGTAATACATGATAAGTACCCGAAATTAAAGTTAGCGTCAGTAATGCTTCACCCATGGCAAATAAACAGAAGAAATGACGTTCTACCGCCATTAATGGTGGAATTGCGGGCGAAAATTGAATTTTACGTTTTTTCAAATTGCGATCTAACCAGACCAACTGAATCACATAAAGCGTTGCAATAAAACAAACTGCATAGGTAAACAGTGATAAGCCAATATGGAACAACATCAATGTGTTCTGATTCAACATTTGGATGATATGGCTTGATAAGAATGTCGCAAAGATCAAGCTAATGATCGAAAACGCATACACGATTGGTAAAACAAACCACATTGTGGAAACGAGAAACATGGAAAGCGTCGCCAATCCGGCAATAACTGCGCTCATTAAGGACGCGATTCCCATTAATGTAAAACGTTGTCCTGAAGCAAGATCCTCTAACAAAGGGAACGTGCTGACAGCATGCAGAATAATGGCGGTAAGTGCGGTCAGAAAAAACGGAATTTTACTTTGACTCAACTTCCCTTCTGATGAGTTCATCAAAAATGGGGCGATCAACAATAAACTAAGAATGTAAAAAATAATCGAAAAAAGGGCAAACCACATAATGCTTTCTCTTTACTAGGAATTATTCTTATTTTAACGGATCTTTTCTCTAGATCGCCATAATTTTATTTGAAATGATGAAAAACGCCCAAATTTCGGTATAATCACGGCAATTTTTTAAGAAAAAACAGGATTTAAAATGTTTGAGAATTTATCGGATCGTCTTTCCAAAACGCTACGTAACATTAGCGGGAAAGGTCGCTTAACTGAAGATAATATTAAAGAGACGCTACGCGAAGTGCGCATGGCGTTATTAGAAGCTGACGTTGCTTTGCCTGTCGTACGTGAATTTATCGCTAAAGTAAAAGAAAGTGCATTAGGCGAAGAAGTTAATAAAAGCTTAACACCAGGCCAAGAGTTCTTAAAAATCGTTCAACGTGAACTCGAAAAAGCCATGGGTGAAGCCAACGAAAGCTTAAACTTGGCAACGCAACCTCCTGCAGTTATTTTAATGGCGGGTTTACAAGGTGCGGGTAAAACCACCAGCGTGGGTAAATTAGCAAAATTCTTACGCGAACGTCATAAAAAGAAAGTGCTTGTAGTATCTGCCGACGTATATCGTCCTGCAGCAATCAAACAGCTTGAGACCTTAGCACAATCTGTTGGTGTGGATTTCTTTCCATCTGATGTTAAACAAAAACCGGTAGAGATTGCCAAAGCGGCGCTTGCTGACGCCAAACTCAAATTCTACGATGTATTAATCGTGGATACCGCGGGTCGATTACACGTTGATAGCGAGATGATGGATGAAATCAAGCAAGTTCACGCGACATTAAATCCTATTGAAACGCTTTTCACTGTTGATGCAATGACCGGTCAAGATGCGGCAAATACAGCTAAAGCCTTCAACGAAGCCTTGCCACTTACCGGGGTTATCTTAACCAAAGTGGATGGTGATGCGCGTGGCGGTGCGGCTTTATCTATTCGTCAAATTACTGGCAAACCGATTAAATTCCTTGGTGTGGGTGAAAAAACAGAAGCCCTAGAGCCATTCCATCCTGATCGTGTAGCATCCCGTATTTTAGGCATGGGTGATGTGCTTTCCCTTATCGAAGATCTGGAACGTTCAGTGGATCGCGAAAAAGCGGAAAAAATGGCGCAGAAATTCAAGAAAGGCGATGATTTCACCTTAGACGATTTCCGTGAACAGCTCCGCGAGATGAAAAAAATGGGTGGCATGATGTCAATGCTTGAAAAATTACCGGGTGCGAAAAACTTACCGGATCATGTCAAAAATCAAGTGGATGACAAAATGTTTATCAAAATGGAAGCTATCATTAATTCCATGACCTTAAAAGAACGTGCCAATCCAGATATTATCAAAGGATCTCGCCGTCGTCGTATTGCATTAGGTTCTGGCACCCAAGTTCAAGATGTGAATAAGCTGCTGAAACAATTTGACGAAATGCAGCGTATGATGAAGAAAATGCGCAAAGGTGGCATGGCGAAGATGATGCGCGGTATGCAAGGCTTAATGGGCGGAGGCGGCTTAGGTGGCCTTGGCGGTTTAGGCGGCATGTTTAAACGTTAATCCCCTCTTCAAATAAAGTGCGGTCAAAAATCAATAGGTTTTTGGCCGTTTTCTTTACCTCTCACCAAATAAATACTTACAAAATCCCTTTCGTACAGGGCTATGTCTTTCGACCAAGCTTACAAATGGAAAAATGATGTCATTAGCGTTGTCTCAATCCCTTTCGAGCAGGGCAATGTCTTTCGACATAACCACTAGTTGTGCTTTAGGGTCAGATTGTTTGGTCTCAATCCCTTTCGAGCAGGGCAATGTCTTTCGACATTTTTGCTGTTTTAGTAAACGGTAATAGAATTATCGATTTAAATGAAGAAAAACTATTTGTACACTTTTACAGAAACTACTAGTACCGCACTAGAAGATGATAGTGCAGACCACATCATTTACAGCGGTTCAGTACATGGTGGTAAAAAGAATAACCGTGATTTGTTAAACCTCTTTCAATTTAATAAACTTAAACCGAAAGGTGGTCAGTATTTAATCCATAACGGTTACATGGTAGATAGTTTTGATCCTTCTAAACTACAAGAAGGCGATATGACGGAAGTACTGTATGATTATAGTATCCGTAAAGTATGGGATTTACAAGTAAGTGAATTACGTACTTATAAATCGACTCTTGATAAGAAAACAAAATATCTTATCCATCCACCTAAACAAAGTGACGATAACATGATCAATTATCGTGACGATATAGATATATTTGTTTATAAGAAAGATCCAAAAACCAAACAAGTAAAAGGTTTATACTATCATCGAAATATGGAAGACAGTGTGCGTATGGTTACACACCGTGATTACGGTTTACCTGTTCCTTACGTCATGGATTACATTCAAGCACTTGATCCACATTACGATTTAAATGATTTTTATATCCGTATCTTTGTAAGACAGAATGGTCCTATAAAACCTTTAGTGACGGATGTTAATAAGTTAAGATCGTTATACGTATTACCAGATGATAAAATTATTAACGCTATGGTTCAAGTTAATAGTACACTTAAAGAGTGGACAGCAGACCATCTTGAACGTAGCGCATATACGGCAGTGATGAGAAGTTATCGTGAAGAGTTAACTCCAGCACTTATCTTGGATGCAACCGGATATACTGAAGCCGCTAAATTATTAGCTAATCCTAACGTTTTAATTACGAAAGATGCTAACGGTAATTATTTTAAATTACCTGATGGGTTACACAAAGAAGTAACGGTATTTGAATATAACTGAAACGGTGTGCTTCTCGGATGGTATAATCAAGAACAATATCGTAAATATTATCCTTACAATAAAGACTGTGTGTTTATTGAAGCAATAGCGGGTAAAGGTGGAGATGATATTACCATCAATCTTACTAACAAGCCGTTTAAGTTAAAAGAAAATACAGCTTATCGTTTTTATTTAGCTGAAGTAGCTAATAACGAAATAAGTAGTGAATGGAAAGATAATACCGCTGTTCCTAGAATCCTAGTAGATCTCACTAACATGGAATGTACGTATGGGTTTAAAAATTCAGGTGAAACAGGTGTGGCTATCGGGGATGATAAATTCTTGTGTTATAACCAAGAACTCGATATTCGTGATGGTATTTTAGATTTCCAATTAACTTACGAAAAAGAACATTCTAAGGCGTTAGTGATTCCACCGGGTAAAATCGATATTTGGTTGAACGGTCATGCATTAGTTGAAGATATTGATTACTTTGTCGATTTCCCTAATGTAATGATTGTTTCTAAGGCTTACATCATAGATGAGAAATCTAAACAATCTGTTACAGTAAGATGTACCGGATTCCCGTTCTCTGTTGGTGATACACTTAAACGTGTTAAACCAAGAGAAGTAGGATTTATTCAATACGGTAAAGTTTCTGTAGACCAACATCATGATTTACATGACGATAGATTAATCCGTTGTGTGGTTGATGGTGGGGTATTTGATCCTTCTGTCATTACGTTTGATGAAGAAGGAGATGCAGAAGTAAGTCGTTTTGCATTAGATGGAAAACCTTATAGTATTAATCTTATCGCAAGCCCTGGTGCTAACCAAAAAACAGTATGGCGTATTACTTACGAACAAGGTCAAAACCCAATGTATGGTGATAATGTGCTTTGTAAGGGTACGCAAGATAAAGCTAAAGGTACTTGGAGATTAGATATCTCTTGTGGGTGTGAGTCTGAGAAAGAATGGTTGGAGAAAGTGTATTATCCGATTAAACCACTTATCAATGCTTACACTGAAACAAGAGCACCTAAACCTACGCACTTTACTTTAGATATCAATGGTACTGTAGTAACATATCCTCTTCAATCT
>NZ_JAPWBP010000014.1:0-17083 GCF_041433495.1 Haemophilus sp. 27098_8_127 | reverse complement strand
GGATTAAATAATAATTCGACGCAAAGATCATGGCAAAGCTGATAATTACCCACCGAATTCGCACTCATCGCCAGTTCTTCTTTAGCTTTCCATTCATAAACAGAGTGATCTACAAAAAGAATATCTTTACTTAGAGGAATGTTTGCCGCTACAGTTGCATAAATATAAGCCAGTCTGGCTTTATTGTTGTGGCGTAGTAGGCGCGCTAAATGATAAAGACTTTCCGCCCGTTGTGGGCGATATTCATAAGTGGATAGCAATAAATTTTGTATCTCATTGAGTGAAGCATTTAATTCGATTTTTAATAAAGCGATTTGAAGGAATGAATAATAGACTTCTTCAGACCATCCACCGAGATTAGCGCGAATGGCATACCATTCAATGGCTTTTTCATACATATCTGCATCACGATAAGATTGTGCGGTATAAAACGCATAGCGATCTTTCAGATCTTCATCTTCAGGTGAATAGAAGGCTTTTTCTAACACTTGAGCATCTTGGAAATATTTTTGTGGGTTGTTGCTACGAGCCCCAAAACGACCACTAATGACATAGTAATCGCCGAATATTTTTTGCTCAGTGATAGTCGTTTTACGTTGTTCAATGAATTCATGTAATACGCCACGCCAATAGAATGAACCATCATTACGAAACATGAGAACTCGGAAGTAAACATTTGAACCTGTAATGCTATTTGCCATGCGCAGATAATAACGATCGCAAGTCAGTTCTTCAGGCAGAACAAATTCCCCTTCAAAACGATCATCGGCATCAAAGATTAATACATAATCGGTTTTTCCTTGTGCATGTTGTAACGCACAGTTACGGTTATGGGCAAAATTCACCCATTCATCGTTGTGAATTTCGCCAGGAATGCCTTTTTCATCAAAGAATTGTTTGATAATGTCTGCAGTATTGTCGTCTGATCCTGTATCACTAATGACATAATAATCTAATGGAACATGAGCAATAATGTTCTCTAATGTATCTCGGATGATAGCGGATTCATTTTTAACAATCATATTTAAACAGATTGTTTTTTTATCAGTTCTTTGAGTCATTTTTATACGTTTCGGGAAATATTTGTGAAGTCGTAGGTTTATTTTTTATGCTAGAGCATTATAGCGAAAATATGTTTTTTTGGTGAAAATTATGCGAAAAATGACCGCACTTTTTCCTCCCATATAGACAATTCCAATCACATCAATTTATAGCTTTCTCGTTCAGTTTTAGGCACAATAGAGCAAAATTCCAATGAGTAAAAAAGGATAATGAAAATGACTAAACATTATGATTATATTGCGATCGGTGGCGGTTCCGGCGGGATTGCCTCAATTAACCGTGCGGCAAGCTATGGCAAAAAATGTGCAATTATTGAAGCAAAACATCTCGGTGGTACTTGCGTAAACGTAGGTTGTGTACCGAAAAAAGTGATGTTCTATGGCGCACAAGTTGCAGAAGCGATTAATAGCTATGCACCTGCTTATGGTTTTGATGTAGAAGTGAAAAAGTTTGATTACGCGAAATTAGTCGAGAGCCGTCAAGCTTACATCGGTCGTATTCATACCTCTTACAATAATGTATTAGCGAAAAATAACGTGGATGTTCTAAATGGTTTTGCACGTTTTAAAGATGCGAAAACGATTGAAGTGAGCTATGCAGATGGTTCAACAGAATTAGTGACTGCTGATCATATCTTAATTGCGACGGGTGGCCGCCCAAGTATTCCTGCAGTAAAAGGTGCAGAATACGGAATTGATTCCAATGGTGTATTTGCTTTAAATGAATTACCAAAACGTGTTGCAGTAGTCGGTGCGGGTTATATTGCAGTTGAATTAGCGGGCGTTTTAAATAGCTTAGGCAGCGAAACACATTTATTTGTACGTCAGCATGCCCCATTGCGTAATCAAGATCCATTGATTGTCGAAACCTTAGTTGAAGTGTTAGCACAAGATGGTATCCAATTACATACCAAAGCATTACCAGAAGAAGTGGTTAAAAATGCGGATGGTTCGCTTACCTTGAAATTACAAGATGGCCGAGAAACCACAGTGGATACCTTAATTTGGGCGATTGGTCGTGAACCTGCTACTGATGTGATTAATCTTGAAGTAACAGGCGTGAAAACCAATTCGCGCGGACAAATTATTGTCGATAAATATCAAAATACAAACGTACCTGGCATTTATGCAGTGGGTGATATTATCGAAGGTGGTATTGAATTAACACCAGTTGCTGTGGCTGCAGGTCGTCGTTTGTCTGAGCGTTTATTCAATAATAAACCGAATGAACATTTGGATTACAACCTTGTGCCAACCGTTGTATTTAGCCATCCGCCAATTGGTACAGTCGGTTTAACTGAGCCACAAGCGATTGAGCAATATGGCGAAGAAAATGTGAAAGTGTATAAATCCTCTTTCACCGCAATGTACACTGCTGTAACTGAACATCGTCAACCTTGTCGAATGAAATTAGTGTGTGTTGGTAAAGACGAAAAAATCGTAGGCTTACACGGCATTGGTTTTGGTGTGGATGAAATGATTCAAGGTTTTGCTGTGGCAATCAAAATGGGGGCAACCAAAGCAGACTTTGATAATACGGTGGCGATTCACCCAACAGGTTCAGAAGAATTTGTCACAATGCGTTAATTGCAGATAAAGAAAGTGCGGTCAAAATCTCTGATGTTTTTGACCGCACTTTTTATTATGATTTGTTATTAGGCTGCTGCGCGATTGCCTAATGTACCATCATCTTCCATTTCTTTAGCCACACCGACGACCTCAGCAATTTTGTCTCCTTCTTTAAAGAATACGAAACCACCATGTTCCATTTTGACCCAAGGTTCATCTTTGGTGAGTGGGAAAGTCGTAATGATGGTGACTTTATCACCATCTTTGGCGTAATCATTAAAATCAATGACGCCATCATCATCAATGCGGTGTGCTTTACCAAAAGGGGCTTTACGTGTTAAGTAATGCAAATTGGTTGAGCAGTGGGCAATCATCCATTCTCCGTTTGAAAGAATGAAGTTAAAGGTGCCTTTTTGTGAGAGCTCTTTGGTAATGTCTTGAATGGCTTCAAAAATTTCCATTTCAGACGGTTTACGACGGAAGCGATTTTTCAAATATTCCGCCATATAACAAAATGCCGTTTCTGAATCCGTTGAGCCAATAGGTTGGCAGAAACTCTCAGACATATCCGGTAGATCTTTTAAATTACCGTTGTGAGCAAACACCCAGTTTTGTCCCCAAATTTCACGAATAAAAGGATGGGTGTTTTCAATGGTGACACCGCCTTGCGTTGCTTTACGAATATGAGCAATCACATTGAGCGATTTAATTTTGTATTGTTTTACACAATCCGCAATAGGGGATTGTGATGCAGCATGGTTATCGCGAAAAATACGCACACCACGACCTTCAAAAAAAGCGATACCGAAGCCATCTGAATGGCAGTCAGTAAGACCAGCACGACGACGAAAACCTTCAAAAGAAAAGACAATATCCGTCGGTGTATTACAGTTCATTCCGAGTAATTGGCACATAAATTCCTACAACTTATTTTTATATTTTTATAACCTTATAATGTGTGCTGATTTAACACCATAATGCGTTGAAATTCAAGATGGATAACAAAGGATTTTTAGAAGAAAATGTTACATAAAATAACCTGAAAATCTTTCTGATCTGAAGGCTAGGGATGAGCACTTTATTAAGTTAATAAAAAAGGCGTGTTTATCACGCCTTTTGCTATATTTTTTAAGATTATGCTTTAATTTCGGAGCGGCTTTTTAAGAAAAAGAGTGCGACTGTTGAGATCAACATCACAAAGCCAACGCCCACATATAAACTCTGCTTATCCCAGCCCACATCTAATAATTGACCCGCAATCGTTGGAGCAAGAATTGCACCAATACGACCGATACCAATTGACCAGCCCACACCGGTGCTACGAATATCGGCATCATAAGTAAGCGGGTTTAAAGTATAAAGGCCGCTGATACAACCATTCATGAGGGCACCAACTAAAATACCGAATACCATCGCAATCCATAAAACAGACGAGGATAAGATAAAGGTAATGATTGCTGCAGAAGATAAGACAGTGAATAAAATTAACACGCCTCGTGCTGTCCAACGACTAGCCAGTAAGCCATAGATTAAGGCACCACAAGTGCCTCCTAATGAGATCATCATTCCGACGCTCACACTTTGCTCTGTCGTCATGCCCGCTTCTTTTAATAAGGCGGGTGTCCATGAGCTGATAAAATAGAAGCTGAACATGATTGCAAAGAAAGCCGTCCAAATTAACAGGGTAGAATGTAAGTATTTTTCGCTGAATAATTGGCTAATAGGTAATTTATTTTTAACTTTTTCTACTTTTGCAGGAAGTTTCCAATCACCGGCTAAACCAATTTTTTTTGCAATTAAATTTAACCGCACTTCTGCATTTTTAGGTTGTTTGGAGGTGAGAAAATCAATGGATTCCGGTAACCAAATAAATAACACCACTAAAAGTAAACCGGTTAAGATAGCGCCTGCTAGGAACACAGAACGCCAGCCATACTCACCTTGTAGCATCACGGCAAACATACCACCTAATACCGCACCGATACCAAATCCTGCTGCATAGACACTTATCGCAAAACTGCGCCATTTACGAGAGGAGTATTCACTGGTGATCACGTTTGTGCCCACTAAAATACCGCCGACACCCAGACCGGTGATAACGCGCCAGAAACCTAGCCATTGATATTGTGAGATAAATGCTGAACCTAACATCCCAATAGCGGAGAGTGATACTGCCATTAATAACAATGGGCGACGACCAATTTTATCCGCAAGTGGAGCAAGGAAAAGTGAGCCGGCAGTCATACCAAACAAGCCGGCACTTAATAAATAACCTAACTCAATCCCCGTGAGGCCAAATTCGCCACGAATGGCTGTTGCAGTGAAGGCCAGGGCTAATACATCAAAGCCATCAAGTAAATTCATGATGGCAGCCATCACCACAATCATCCATTGATAAGCCCCCATTGGGCTTTGTTCTATTTTGGCTCTAAGAGAAAGGGTTTCAGTCATTTTATTTCCTTAAGTTAAGCAAACTGGCGGGAGCTTGCGAGAGATTGAAGTTTACGCAAAATCATGCTGAGTACCACGCCATAAGCGGGAACAAACAAGACGATGCCGACAAATAATTTAAATAAGTAATCGACGAATCCAAGGCTAAACCAATGTTCTGCCATAAATGGATCACTACTTTTATAAAATGCTACACAAAAGAACATAAAGGTATCGGCAAGGGAACCAAATGTCATGGAGCTGCTCGGGGCAATCCACCATGTTTTTAATTGGCGTAAGCGGTTGAATACTAACACATCTAATAATTGTCCGAAAACATAAGCACAGAAACTCGCAAATGCAATACGGAAAACAAACATATTGAATTCACTTAATGCACTTAAGCCTTGATATTGTCCATTAGAGAAAACAACCGAAACAATATAACTCACGATAAGTGCTGGAATCATTACGATAAAGATGATCCAACGCGCTTCTTTCGCCCCAAATACACGTACCGTTAAATCAGTGGCTAAGAAAATGAATGGGAAAGTGAGTGTGCCCCATGTGCTGTGGAAGGAAAAATCATCAGCAAAACCAAGTGCGGTCAATTTTAAATTGATTTCAAATGGAATTTGAACGAAATAGTTACTGGCTGTGATGATGAAGATGTGAAATAAGCTTAATAAAATTAAAGCAAAACGTTTTTGTTGATCATTGAAGATAGGAGTATTAATTTTCATTTTAAGACCTTTTTAGTTGGTTAATCGGGGGTAGGGAACCCGACATGAGAAATAAATTCGCCAAATTAGCGAGCCGTGAATAATACTAGAATTTATTGGGATTGCAAGAAAGTGCGGTCAAAAATTTAGGCTTTTTATTTGTTTTATCTTTATTTTAATAACAGTGATAAGAATTTTCATTTACACTAAAATGATATTGTACTAGAATTCTCAGGCATTTTTATTTCACATATGCGTGGGGAGCATTCAATGTATAAAACCAATCATTTAAAAACAACATCATTCTTTGCATTAAGCACATTAACAATCGCGCTTTTTTCAAGCTATTCTTATGGCGAAGAGAAGCTTGAGGAAATTAAAGTTACAGCAGAAAATCAGGTAAAACAATCACTTGGTTCTTCTCTTGTGACGGCAAAAGATTTAGAGAAACGTCCTGCGACAAATGATATTTCTGAAGTATTACGTACTATGCCCGGTGTGAACTTAACGGGTAACTCATCTACAGGACAACGTGGTAATAAACGTCAAATTGATATTCGTGGCATGGGGCCAGAAAATACATTGATTTTAGTGGACGGAAAACCTGTCACCTCTCGTAATGCAGAACGTTATGGTGTGCGTGGTGAACGTAATTCCCGTGGCGACAGCAACTGGGTGCCGGTTGAAGCGATTGAAAAAATTGAAGTATTACGTGGTCCTTCAGCAGCACGCTATGGTTCAGGTGCAATGGGTGGGGTGGTGAATATTATCACAAAACCCGTTACCAATGATTTGCACGGTAGCTTAAGTTATTACACTAATCAACCAGAAGACAGCAAAGAAGGCGCAACGAACCGTGTAGGTTTTAATCTAAGCGGGGCATTAATTAAAGATGTATTGCAATTCCGTTTATATGGTAACTGGAACAAAACAGAAGCAGATGAAGTCGGCATTAATGGCGATCCTGCAATTGCTGGGCGTGAAGGTGTACGTAATAAAGATATTAATGGCCGTTTAGTGTGGAATATCAATGAGAAAAATAAATTAACCTTGGATTCTGGTTTCAGTCGTCAAGGCAATATTTATAACGGTGATACGCAAAATAGCTCAGCAGGGCTTTACAATAATAAAAACTATCCTGAAACCAAAACGTTGGCAGGAAGTAAAGCTGAAACTGCTCGTTTATATCGTCAGAACTATGCTTTAACCTATGAAGGTAAATTCGATCATTTTGACAATAAAACTTATATTACTTTTGATAAAACTAAAAACAGCCGTTTACCAGAATATTTAGCGGGTGGTCCAGAAGGTAGTTATTCTAGCACGTCAGCTTTTAGCGATTCTATTCTTAAAAATACGCGTTTTAGTTCAGAATTCTATATCCCATTTACCTTGGGTGTAGATCATATGCTGACAGTTGGTTTTGAAGGTGCACATAGCAGTTTAGATGATGACGCTTCTATGACACAGTTACTTGGTGGACGACGAGACAAGAATACAGGGAAGGTGCTTTATGATTTGAAAGAACGCCTACCAACCAGCATCTCAAATGTACGAGGTGGTCATAGCAGTCAAACTGAATGGGCAGTATTTGTTGAAGATAATATTTCAGCAACCCAATCTACCATCTTAACGCCATCTTTGCGTTATGATTACAACACCTATTCTGGTTCTAATCTAAGTGGCGGATTAAACTTCTTACAAAGTCTCAACGATGATTGGAGAATTAAAGGTGGGATAGCAAGAGCTTATAAAGCACCGAATCTTTATCAAACTAACCCGAATTACTTGTTGTTTACTTTAGGTCAAGGTTGTCCAACGAATGTACCAAATAATAAAACTTGTTATTTCCAAGGTAATAGCGACATTAAACCAGAAACCAGCTGGAATAAAGAAATCGGAATTGAATATGATAAAGACGGGCTTCTTGCTTCTGTGGCTTACTTCCGTAATGACTATCGTAACAAAATCGTGTCTGATGGTGAATTTATCGGTTTAACTAACTTAGGTAACTATGTGTATAAATGGGGTAATGCAAACCGCGCAGTGATTGAAGGTTTTGAAGGTAATCTGACATTACCATTAATCCAAGATAAATTAAACTGGGTGAATAACTTCACTTATATGCATAAAACCAAAAATAAAGATACCGGTAACCCGCTTTCTATCGTGCCGAAATATACCTTGAACTCAAGCTTAAGTTATAAAATTGCCGATAGTTTGGATGCAATGTTAACTTATACGCAATACGGTAAACAAAAATCCCGTAAAAATCCGGAAAACCGTATGGAAAATGGTAACAACACGTACGTTAATCAACTTGCTGGCTCAGAAGATATTGGTGGCTATGCAGTTTGGGGATTAAGTGCGGGTTATAATTGGAAAGATACAATCAGCATTCGTGTTGGCGTAAGTAACTTATTTGATAAACGCATTTATCGTTCATCAAGCAGTACAAATTACAATGCTCATACTTATAACGAACCTGGTCGTGCTTATTACGCAACGGTAAAATATACTTTCTAAGTAAGAATAGATGATTCAAGCCCTGTTTATACAGGGCTTTTTTTGTGTGTGATTAACTTAGACAACAAAAATGCAAAGAAATCTTGACTTAATACATGAAAATAAATAATAATTATTATCATTTTAATTTTATTAAGGGTGTACTTATGAAGAAAGCAAATTTTGCCTTATTGCCACTTGCTGTGTTTATTGCAGCGAATGTTCAAGCTGAAGAACAATTAGATGTGATTAATGTTGTGTCTGAGAATAGCGGGGCAAAAAGTAAAACCAATGTGATTACGACAAAAACAATGGAGCGTAGCACTGAGACTGAATTAAAAGGTTTATTAAAAGATGAGCCAGCAATTAATTTTGGTGGTGGTCGTGGTACATCACAATGGTTTACGATCCGAGGTATGGGACAAGATCAAGTTGATGTGAAAATTGATGGTGCTTATACCGATGCACAATTATTCCATCACCAAGGTCGTTTCATGTTTGATCCGTCTTTATTGAAACGTGTTGATGTGCAAAAAGGAACAGGTTCAGCAAGTGCAGGGATCGGGGCAACAAGTGGTGCGATTGTTGCAGAAACAGTGAGCGCAAAAGATTTGCTCAAAGAAGGGCAAGATATTGGCTTCAAAGTTCACGCAGGTGTAAGTTCAAATAGTGGTTGGTCTAAAGGTGCGACCGTTTATTCTAAAGCAGGCCCATTAGATGCATTAATTTCTGCTAATTTTGTGACTGAACGTGATTATAAAGACGGTAATGGATATAAAGTCAAAAATAGTGCATTAGGACAGCGTGGTTTATTGGCTAAGCTTGGTTTTGATTTGAATGAAAATCACCGAATTGAAGTCAGTCATCGTCAAGAACGTCATTATGGTGTCCGTGCCCTTCGTGAAGAATTTGATTTTGCACAAGACAATAATGAGGCGAATAATGCTCCTCGCTATCGTATCACACAAAATGATACGACAAGCGTAGAATGGAATGGTAAGGACATGGGCTTTGTGACGAACGCTAAAGCCAATGTATATCATTCTGTGATTAATCGTAAAGAACCAAGTGAGAATTCGAAAACACGCTTAATTGCGAATGGTGCAAATTTAAATTTAGAAAGCGCAGTGGGTCAGTCTCATCTTATTAAATACGGTGTTAATTATCGTGATCAAGAGGGTAAACCTAATTCGCTAACCGTACAAAACGGTGTTCAAATGAAAACTCAAAAGAAACGTGATGTAGGTGTTTATGCTGAAGGTATTTGGGGCTTAGGTGCTTTTACCTTAACAACTGGATTACGTTATGATCACTTTGATTTCCGAGCAATGAATGGCAAAAAATCGCATAAGGGAAGTGTAAACCCAAGCGTTGGTTTAATTTATGAAGTGAATAATGATCTAAGCTTTAATGCGAGCTTAAACTATGCAACACGTAGTCCTCGTTTCCATGAAGTGATGTTATCTTCAGGTGAAACTCGAGGTCGATCATCCGTTTATTCAATTGCATCGAATATCAAACCAGAGAAATCACGCAATGCAGAGGTGGGTTTCAATTACAAACTTGCTGATAATTTCTCTTTAAACGGAAGCTATTTCTGGCAAACGGTAAAAGATACACATGCATTTACGCAAGTAAGCCCTGGTTTTTATGAAATCCAAAATGCAGGTAAGCTAAGAAACCACGGGTATGAAGTCGGTGCTGCTTATAAATATGAAGGTTTAACATTACGTGCAGGCGTGGCTTATAGTAAACCTGAATTAGATGGCAGAACAGTGGATAGTACTGTGACAGCTATTCCGATTGGACGTACTTGGACGACAGGTGTGTCTTATCGCTTTACTCAACCTGATATTGAAATTGGCTGGAAAGGTCGCTTTGTACAACATACCAGTTATGACGCAACAACAAATAACCGTGGAGGTGGTGCAACAACCACTAAACGTCCAGGCTATGGGGTAAGTGATTTCTATATTACATGGAAACCGGCCGAAAATATCAATGTGAACCTTGCGCTAGATAATGCGTTTAACAAATATTATAGAAGCCACAGCCAACGTGCAGGTGTATCAACATTACCTGAGCCAGGTCGAGACATTCGTTTAAATGTCAATTATACCTTTTAAATAAATTTCCAATTGCTTAACAGGGAATTAAAAGTGCGGTCGATTTTGACCGCACTTTTTTATTGATTGAATTTAGAAAATAGTGAATTTCAGATAATAAAAAACCCTGCATCGGCAGGGTTCTTCACACAGATTCAAATTATTTTGTACCTGGGATTTTGAAACGGCTGTTAAAGCGTTCAACACGACCACCAGTATCAACAACACGTTGTTTACCAGTGTAGAATGGGTGGCAGCTACCGCACACATCAAGGTTGATGTCTTTGCCTAAAGTTGAACGAGTTTTGATCACGTTACCGCAAGAACAAGTTACAGTAATCTCTTTATATTCTGGGTGAATACCTTGTTTCATAGAAAACCTCAAATTGAAGCCACGCCGCTATAAGTGCTTTCCACTTACACCGCGTGAGTTAATAATCGCCGACAATCCGGCACCAAATAGACTGCGAATTATACTGAAAAAATCAAATTGATCAAGAGGTGTGCTTTAGTGATAGAATCATCGCAAAATTTTTGCTTATTTTTGACCGCACTTTAGGAAAGTTATGTTAGCCCAATCCTCTGTCGATGCCCCTTTTGCCCATTCAGTTCTACAATGGTATGAAAAGTTTGGGCGTAAAAATTTGCCTTGGCAGCAAAATAAAACCCTTTATGGTGTTTGGCTTTCCGAAGTGATGTTACAACAAACTCAAGTTTCTACCGTTATTCCTTATTTTGAGCGATTTATCAAAACCTTTCCTAATGTGACCGCACTTGCTAATGCGTCGCAAGATGAAGTATTGCATTTGTGGACGGGACTAGGTTATTACGCACGTGCGAGAAATTTACATAAAGCCGCTCAAACCATTAGAGATGAATATCAAGGTGAATTTCCTACGCAATTTGAGCAAGTTTGGGCATTAACAGGCGTGGGACGATCTACGGCTGGCGCAATACTATCTTCTGTGCAAAATCAACCTTATCCGATTTTAGACGGCAATGTAAAACGCGTCCTTTCTCGTTATTTTGCTGTTGAAGGTTGGCCTGGCGAGAAGAAAGTTGAAAATCAATTATGGCAGTTGAGTGAACAGGTTACACCAACAACGAGAGTCGCTGAATTTAATCAAGCGATGATGGATATCGGTTCGGGGATTTGTACTCGAACAAAACCTAAATGCGATCTTTGTCCTTTAAGTAACGATTGTTTAGCCAATAAACTCGAAAAGTGGACGGCATTTCCTGGAAAGAAACCGAAAAAATTGTTGCCGGAAAAACAAAGCTATTTTTTGATTTTATCTTATCAAGGGAAAGTCTGGCTAGAACAGCGCGAAAGCAAAGGCTTATGGGGCGGATTGTATTGTTTTCCTCAGTTTGATGATAAACAAACATTGCTGAATTATCTGAAAGAACAAGGGATTACCGAGTATCAAGAATGGGTAACTTTCCGTCATACGTTTAGTCATTTTCACTTAGACATTCATCCCATTTATGTTGAAGTTGATCGAAAATCTGAAGAGGGCGATCGTTCAGATTGGAAAAAATTGTCAGAAAAAGGAAAAGAATCTCAATCTGGTCTATTAAGTGAGGTCAAATATTGGTATGATCCAACGTCACCTGAACAGATCGGGTTAGCTCAGCCTGTGAAAAATTTATTAACGCAATTTGTAAGGAATTATTATGGCTAGAACTGTTTTTTGCGAATATTTGAAACAAGATGCGGAAGGATTGGATTTTCAACTGTATCCCGGTGAATTAGGTAAACGTATTTTTAATTCAATTAGTAAACAAGCATGGGGCGAATGGATTAAAAAGCAAACCATGTTAGTGAACGAGAAAAAACTCAATATGATGAATGCCGAACATCGTAAATTATTAGAAGAAGAAATGGTGAATTTCTTATTTGAAGGCAAAGATGTGCATATTGAAGGTTACGTTCCCCCATCTAAATAACAAAAGATTATGAAAAAGTATTTATTATTGGCGCTACTTCCACTTTTATATGCTTGTAGCGACTCGCCAACCCATCGACGTGGCATTAATTACGACGAAGTGTTTTCAAAAGACACGCAAGGTTTAGATATTTTAACTGGTCAATTCTCCCATAATATCGATCGTATTTGGGGGGTGAATGAGCTTTTAGTGGCGAGTCGTAAAGACTACGTGAAATACACGGACTCTTTCTATACGCGTAGCCACGTAAGCTTTGACGAAGGTACAATTATTGTTGAAACTCAACAAGATCTTAATCGCTTACACAATGCGATTGTTCATACTTTATTGATGGGTTCCGATGCGAAAGGGATCGACTTATTCGCTTCTGGTGATGTACCGATTAGTACGCGTCCTTTCTTATTAGGTCAGGTTGTGGATAACAATGGCCAGCAAATTGCTAACCAAGTGATTGCAAGTAACTTTGCGACTTATTTAATCCAAAATAAATTACAAACACGCCGCCTACAAAATGGTAACACCGTACAATTTGTAGTGATCTCCATGATTGCAAACCATGTTGAAGTGCGTGCACAAAAATATATTCCATTAGTCCGTAAAGCCGCAGAACGCTATGGTATTGATGAAAGCTTGATTTTAGGTATTATGCAAACAGAATCCAGCTTCAACCCGTATGCGATCAGTTATGCGAATGCAATCGGCTTAATGCAAGTGGTACCAAGCACAGCAGGTCGCGATGTGTTTGCGATGAAAGGTAAAGGTGGGCAACCATCTGCACGTTACCTTTATGATCCAGCAAATAACATTGATGCGGGTGTCTCTTACTTATGGATTCTGCAAAATCAATATTTAGATGGTATTACAAACCCTACCTCTAAACGTTTTGCAATGATTTCTGCCTACAACAGTGGTGCAGGTGCAGTATTACGCGTGTTCGATGAGGATAAAGATGAAGCGATCTATAAGATCAACCAGATGTATCCAGAACAAGTGTATCGTATCTTAACGACTGCACACCCATCCTCACAAGCAAGAAACTACTTGTTGAAAGTGGATGCGGCACAGAAGAAATTCCGCGTAAGACGATAATTTCAGCGATGAAATACAATGCCCGAAAGAATTTTCGGGCATTATTTTTTGAGAAAGTGCGGTTATTTTTGATTGCATTTTACAAAATACGTTCTTTTTATAGTCGTTTTGGTTATTAACCACTCAAACACACCAACTTTTTTACTTTTTTTGAATTTAATTGTTGACCGATACCCGAAAAAATAGTTTAATACGCTCCGTTGTCAGGCAGTAGCCAATAACGATAACGCCTCGATAGCTCAGTCGGTAGAGCAGGGGATTGAAAATCCCCGTGTCGGTGGTTCGATTCCGCCTCGAGGCACCATTTCCTCCTTAGTTCAGTCGGTAGAACGGTGGACTGTTAATCCATATGTCGCAGGTTCGAGTCCCGCAGGAGGAGCCAAATTCTAAGAAGCCGCTAAAGCAATTTAGCGGCTTTTTGCTTTTCAGAATTCAGTCATTATTCTGTTGTTTTTCCTCTCTTTAAAATTTGCTCAAATTTCTCACCGCACTTTTTTGATCTAGATAAATATTTATGTAAAAAAGTTACATAAAATTGTTAACAAGATCACACTTTATTATTTTTCACTTTGCAATCAGCCTATAACCTTATCATAATTCTGCCATTAATTTAATGAATGAATATTCATTGGATAAAGATTTTATAATTTAACTTTAGAGGGTAATGTATGGACACTACAACTAATAAAAAATGGAATAAATTTGATACAGCTTGGGTATTAAACTTATTTGGAACTGCGGTGGGCGCAGGGGTATTATTTTTACCAATTAATGCAGGGATGGGCGGTTTTTGGCCTTTGGTTGTGATGGCGATTTTAGTCGGACCGATGACATATTTTGCGCATCGTGGCTTGGCTTATTTCGTGTTGTCTTCTTCTAAACCAGGCAGTGATATTACCGAAGTAGTCGAAGAGCATTTCGGTCCAACAGCAGGAAAATTAATTACTTTATTATATTTCTTCGCGATCTTTCCAATTTTATTGATTTATGGAAACGGAATCACGAATACCGTTGATTCTTTCATCGTTAATCAATTAGGCATGGCTTCACCAAATCGTGCAATCCTTTCTTTTGTATTGATTGCGATCTTAATTTCGGTAATGTTATTCAGTGAAAAAGTAATGTTGAAAATCACTGAATTATTAGTTTATCCATTGGTATTGATTCTCTTTGCATTATCAATCTATCTCATTCCTCAATGGAATGTATCAATGCTTTATGAGCTTCCTACTGCTGGTGGTTTTGTCACTACATTGTGGTTAACTATTCCAGTATTAGTCTTCTCTTTTAACCATTCTCCGGCAATTTCTTCTTTCACGCTTTCTCAACAACGTGAATATAAAGATTTTGATACAACGGAATATCACATTGGTCGTACAGAAAAATGGACTTCAACCGTATTACTGTTCTTCGTGATGTTCTTTGTGTTTAGCTGTGTATTAACCTTAACACCAGCAGAGTTATTAGAGGCAAAAGCACAAAATATCAGTATCTTGTCTTATCTTGCGAACAAATTTGATAATCCATACATTTCTTATTTTGCACCATTAGTGGCTTTCTTAGCGATTACCAGTTCATTCTTTGGCCATTATTTAGGGGCTCGTGAAGGTTTAGAAGGTTTATACCTCAAAATGAAAGGTGAAAGTGTAAATCGTAAAAAATTAAATTACGGTACCGCAGTATTCTTCTTATTCACTTTATGGGGTGTTGCGATCATTAACCCAAGTATTTTAGGCTTAATCGAATCGCTTGGCGGCCCAATTATTGCGATGATCCTTTTTATTATGCCAATGTATGCTATCCGCAATGTCCCAGCGATGAAACGTTATCAAGGTCGTTTTAGCAATGTATTTGTAACAGTAATGGGATTAATTGCTATCTCTGCGGTCGTGTATGGATTATTATAAGCGGCTTTTTAGTTTAGCTTAGGATTGAAATAATATGATTAGTGTATTTGATATGTTTAAAGTGGGGGTTGGGCCATCCAGCTCCCACACTGTCGGCCCAATGAAAGCAGGCAAGCAGTTTATTGACGATTTAATCGAACAAGGTAAATTTGATTCGGTCGCGACCTTGCATGTGGATGTGTATGGCTCTCTCTCAATGACAGGGCTTGGTCATAATACCGATATTGCGATCATCATGGGATTAGCCGGTTATCTACCGCACGATGTAAACATTGATTTAATCCCAACCTTTATCGACCAGGTTAAACAAACCAAAAAACTGTCGATTGCACAAGGCAAAAAAACGGTTAATTTCGATTGGGATGCCAATATGGTATTCCATAATTCCTTTTTATCATTGCATGAAAACGGTATGACCATTACTGCATTAGATGCTGATCGTAACGTGCTTTACCGTCAAACTTATTATTCTATCGGTGGTGGTTTTATCGTGGATGAAGCGCATTTTGGTCAAGAGGAAGAAAATCCGGTGACTGTGCCGTATCCTTATCAACATGCTGAAGATATTTTGAAACATTGTCAGGAAAATGGCTTAATGCTTTCTACGGTGATGATGAGAAATGAATTAGCATTACGCGATAAAAAAGAGGTTGAAGCGCATTTACATAACGTTTGGAAAACTATGAAGGCTTGTATTGAGCATGGTGTCAATACAGAAGGCGTGTTACCTGGCCCATTAAAAGTTGTGCGTCGTGCGCCGTCACTTTATCGTCTCTTGCAAGCCAATAGTAATCGTCTTGCAAATGATCCAATGCATGTTATCGACTGGGTGAATATGTTTGCCCTTGCGGTAAACGAAGAAAATGCTGCCGGTGGACGTGTCGTGACTGCACCAACGAACGGTGCTTGTGGTATCGTACCAGCTGTGCTTTCTTATTACGAAAAATTCGTAGGACCTTTAACACAGGATGTGATTGAACGCTACTTATTATCAGCAGGTATGATTGGTTCACTTTATAAGATGAACGCGTCTATTTCTGGTGCAGAAGTAGGCTGCCAAGGTGAAGTGGGTGTAGCATGCTCAATGGCTGCAGCTGGTCTAACGGAAATCTTAGGTGGTACGCCGGTACAAGTGTGCATTGCAGCTGAAATTGCGATGGAACATAATCTGGGCTTAACTTGCGACCCTGTTGGTGGTCAAGTGCAAGTACCTTGTATCGAACGTAATGCCATTGCTTCAGTGAAAGCGATTAACGCCAGCCGTATGGCATTACGTCGTACTACAAACCCTCGCGTAACCTTAGATAAGGTGATCGAAACCATGTATGAAACAGGCAAAGACATGAATGCTAAATATCGTGAAACATCGAAAGGTGGCTTAGCGGTGAAAGTAGTCTGTTCTTAAGAGCTAATTGATAATAAAAGAGCGGTCAAAAATGCAGATGTTTTTCCAGCATTATGTGGCGTTGCATAAAGATCTCAAATTGACTTAAATTCTATTCAATTTTAATGCCTTTCTGAGTAAAAATGCCGAAAGGCATTTTTCCCAAAAATTTTACGGATAAACCAATTCTTTTTTACTTTCACTCAGATTTCTCAATTTCCTAAGCAAAAGGCATAACTCATTTTTCACTCCCTCATTTACATAAGCCATTTCTATCTTTTATTCAATACCATTTAAATCTGCTTAAGCCTGTTTGATTTCAGGTTTTAATGGAGGCTTTGTATTTTTGCTATTAAATTTA
>NZ_JAPWBP010000013.1:0-20303 GCF_041433495.1 Haemophilus sp. 27098_8_127 | reverse complement strand
AATGTGAACCCCGAGCTGAATGGCTTGGGGTTTTTGTTTATGGAGTTTTATTATATTTGATTTTAATAAATTAAAAGTGCGGTCAAAATCAGAATAGTTTTATTAAAGATGTTTAAATCTTTTAATGAGAAAATATAGGTGGAATGGTACAATCACCAAAATTTTTTATAGGATAAATAACAAAAATGGCTCGTAAAAAGAAAAGTCGTAAAATTAGCGATATTATGCCAATTCGTAAATCGGATAAGAAACCTGAAGCACCGAAGCTATCAGGTAAGAAATTAACACGTTATGAATTAGACGCTAAAGCAAGAGAAGATAAGAAAAAACGTAAACATAAAGGTTTAGCATCCGGTTCTCGTCATAGTAACGCTGAACAAAATAAACATAATCAAGTCGTTGAACAAAAAGATCCGCGTATTGGTAGCCGTAAAAAGGTTCCACTGATTGTTGAATTTGTGAATAAGCCTGAGAAAGGGATGACAATTCCAGCCGTCAAAGAACCGAAAAAACTTGCGCCTGAAGTGGAGTTAGAACGTTTAGAAAATAATGAAATTCTAAATGAATTGTTGGATGCTTTAGATGAAGGCAAAACGATTAGTAAAGCTGATCAACAATTTGTGGATGAATGCTTAGATCGTATTGCTCAGTTAATGGAAGAATTAGGTATTCAAGATGAAGAGGAGACAGAGGATGATCTCTATCGAACCTTCGAGAAGATTGATATCAACCAATTCAGATAATTGTCATGTGGCCGATTATTTTAAGTATTATTGCTTTGGGAATTATTGCTGGCGTATCATTTTATGCTTTCAAATTACTTAGGAAGTTACGCCATCAAAGCACTCTCATTAAACAGGCTAAGATAGCACGTACAAAACGCCTAAAAGAGAGTATGGTAATTATCGCTAAAGCGATGCAAAATGGAGATTGCAACCATTCAGAAGGAGTGATTCGTTTATCAATGCTTTTACTCCCTTTGGGACAATCTTTGCAACCATATCAAGCGATGTATGCACTTTATAACATTGTGAAAGAAATGCCTACGCATGAAGCTAGAAAAGCCTTATTAAAAAAAGAAAGAATGAAACTCGATCTTGAGCGAGAAAGTGCAGAAGCAAAATTTGAAGAAGAAATTATGTTGGAGTTACGTCAGTTTTTAAATGACGTAGATAAATTTGGGGAAGCTTAATGTCTGAAATTATTTGGGATCTTGCGTTAATTCAAAAATATAACCAATCAGGACCTCGTTATACATCTTATCCAACTGCATTAGAATTTAATGAAAGTTACACAAACGAAGATTTTATTGCAGCGGCTAATCGTTATCCGGAAAGACCACTTTCCCTTTACGTACACATTCCGTTTTGTCACAAACTTTGTTACTTTTGTGGCTGTAATAAGGTAATTACTCGTCATCAACATAAGGCGGATATTTATCTTGATTATCTTGAAAAAGAAATCAAAGCGCGTTCAGAATTATTCAAAAATCGTGTTGCGACTCAAGTGCATTGGGGCGGCGGTACACCGACTTATTTGACAGAAGAGCAATCAGCTCGTTTGATGAAGATGCTTAAAGATCATTTTACGATTGCGGATAATGCAGAAGTTAGTATTGAAATGGACCCACGCGAAATTGAGCTAGACATGCTTGATCATTTACGCAATATTGGTTTTAACCGAATTAGCATGGGTGTACAAGATTTCAATAAAGCGGTTCAAAAAGCGGTAAATCGTGAACAAGATGAAGAGTTTGTGAATGCGTTACTTGTTCGTGCTCGTGAGTTAGGTTTCCAATCGACTAACCTTGATTTAATTTATGGATTGCCACTTCAAAATGTGGAAAGCTTTATGTTTACATTACATAAAGTGATTGAATTAAATCCAGATCGTTTGAGTATCTTTAACTATGCCCATTTGCCAAGTCGATTTGCGGGACAAGCAAAAATTAAAGAAGATCAATTACCGCCACCGGAAACTAAGTTAGAAATCTTACAGAAAACTATCGAAACTTTGGGCAATGCAGGCTATAAGTTTATCGGTATGGATCATTTTGCTAAACCTGATGATGAATTAGCGATTGCCCAAGAGAAAGGTGTTCTACATCGAAATTTCCAAGGCTATACCACACAAGAAGAATGTGATTTGCTTGGTTTAGGTGTGTCAGCGATTAGTTTATTGGGTGATACATACGCTCAAAACCAAAAAGAATTAAAACATTATTATCATGATGTGGAAAATTCAGGAATCGCATTACATAAAGGTTTAGCGATGACAGAAGAGGATTGCCTACGCCGTGATGTGATTAAGCAGTTGATTTGTAACTTTAAGCTTGATTTTGCACCAATTGAAAAACAATATAATATTGATTTCAGAAAGCACTTTGCTGAAGATTTACAGTTATTACAACCATTACTTGAAGATGGATTAATTTCTGAAACGGAAACAGGCTTACAAGTTTCGCCTAAAGGTCGATTATTAATTCGTAATATTTGCTTATGCTTTGATACCTATTCAAGAGCGGCAGCAAAACGACAACAATTCTCTCGAATTATTTAGTTATACAAAAAACGGTCAAGATATAATCCTCGACCGTTTTTTCTTTTTATCTATTTTTATTCTGCGATACTTTCTAGAGCCCATAACTCGCTGAGATTTTCTCTACGACGAATTAAATGAGCTTTGTTTCCATCCACTAACACTTCAGCCGTACGTGGACGAGAATTGTAGTTTGAGGACATACTTGCACCATAAGCACCAGCAGACCGTTGAGCAATATAATCTCCTTCAGCAATAGCGAGCTCACGCTGTTTACCTAAGAAATCAGAGGTTTCGCATACCGGGCCAACAACATCATAAATGGCTTTTTCACGCCCTAAAGTGCGGTCAATTTCAATTATATTCATATAAGCTTCATAGAGTGCTGGACGAATCATATCGTTCATGCCTGTATCAGTAATCGCAAAGTTTCGGCTTTCATTACTTTTTAAGTATTGAACTTTAGCCACTAAAATCCCTGCATTCGCCGCGATTGCTCGACCTGGTTCTAAAATAATTTCGAGATCTTCATAATTTTTTAATTTATTCAGTAGCGCAGTCGCATAGTCACTTGGGTGAGGTGGCGTTTCATTAGTATAAGTTACGCCCAAACCACCACCGAGATCTAAGTGTTTTAATTTGATGCCATCTTCTTTTAATTGTTCCATTAAACGAATGAGGCGATCAGTTGCATCTAAGAAGGGCTGTAATTCAGTCAGCTGAGAGCCAATATGGCAATCCATACCCGTAATTTTCACATGAGGTAAGGTAGCAGCTAATTTATATACCTCACGTGCTTCATCTACGCTCACACCAAATTTATTTTCTTTCAATCCAGTGGAAATGTAAGGGTGGGTATGTGCATCAACATCGGGGTTTACACGTAAAGAAATAGGCGCAACTTTGCCCATTTCACCCGCAATCTGATTGATGCGATATAGTTCCGCAATAGATTCCACATTAAAACAACGAATGCCTACTTCTAACGCTCGCATAATTTCGGCACGAGATTTTGCTACACCAGAAAAGACAACTTTTGATGCTTCTCCGCCCGCTGCTAAGACGCGTTCTAATTCGCCTTGCGAAACGATATCAAAACCAGAGCCTAATTTTGCCATGACATTCAATATTCCAATATTAGAATTGGCTTTAACGGCATAACAAATTAAGTGTGGATGCTTTCCTAAAGCGGAATCAAAGGCATGCCAATGGCGTTCAAGTGTGGCACGAGAATAAATATAAAGTGGTGTGCCGAATTCTTCAGCGAGTTGTTTGACGGGCAAATCTTCAACATAAAGTTGCTCGTTTTTATATTGGAAAAAATCCATGACGAATCCTTTGAGTGCGGTCAGTTTTTATTGTGTTTTTTGTGTGTTTTGCGGTTGTTCTTTTTCAGGGAAATATAATGGCCCTTTTACACCGCAACCTGTCGCTAAAGTACAGAATGCACTGAGTAATAAAATAGAAAGTACTTTTTTCATTTTTCAATCTCTCTAATAAGTAAAATCTACCTTTGCCAACGAGGCGAAAGGCTTTATAATTCACGGCATTCTATCAGATTTAATCGGAAAATTTTATGAATGTTGCAGAATTTCACCAAAATATTGAACAGGTTTGGCAAAAAATTGAAGAAGCGTTAGAGAATCAAGATTGTGATGTGGATTGCGAAACACAAGGTTCGGTATTCACGATCACATTTGATGACCGCTCACAAATCGTTATCAATAAGCAAGAACCGCTTCTTGAGCTTTGGCTTGCGAGCCGCTTGGGTGGATTTCATTTTGCCTATAAAAATAATGATTGGGTGGCAAATGATGGCAAACGCTTTTGGGATTGTTTAACCGAGGCGGTTGCCGCTCACGGAGAAACGGTAACATTCTAATGACCGAACTCGCGGAACATGCCCCGCAAAAAACAGACTTAAAAACGACCGCACTTCATACGTTGCGGTCTGTTTTTGGTTACCAATCTTTCCGCAAAGGGCAGGAAGAAGTGATTCATGCTGCGTTAAGCGGTCAGGATTCCTTAGTGGTGATGGCTACAGGAAATGGCAAGTCCTTGTGTTATCAAATCCCAGCACTTTGTTTTCCTGGTCTCACATTAGTGATTTCGCCTTTGATTTCTTTAATGAAAGATCAGGTGGATCAACTCCAAGCAAACGGCATTGAAGCCGATTTTCTAAACTCTAGTCAGACGCTAGAACAACAACAGCAAGTTGAAAATAAGCTGATTTCTGGCCAATTAAAATTATTGTATGTTTCGCCTGAAAAAGTGATGACAAACAGCTTTTTTCAGCTGATTTCTTATGCTCAAATTTCCTTTATCGCCATTGATGAAGCACATTGTATTTCACAGTGGGGGCATGATTTTCGCCCTGAATATACCCAACTTGGCGGCTTAAAAGCATCGTTTCCAAATGCGCCAATTATGGCATTAACGGCGACAGCGGATTACGCGACGAGACAGGATATTCTCACTCATCTTAAATTAGACCATCCTCACAAATACATTGGCAGTTTTGACCGCCCGAATATTCGTTATACGTTGGAAGAAAAGTTTAAGCCGATGGAGCAGCTTACGCGTTTTGTTTTAGCTCAAAAAGGAAAAAGCGGCATTGTGTATTGCAATAGTCGTTCGAAGGTGGAACGTATAGCCGAAACTTTGCGAAATAAAGGCGTGTCGGCTGCGGCATATCATGCGGGAATGGAAACTGCACTGCGTGAACGCGTCCAGCAAGATTTTCAACGAGATAATGTCCAAGTTGTAGTTGCAACGATTGCGTTTGGAATGGGCATTAATAAATCCAATGTGCGTTTTGTCGCCCATTTTGATTTGCCGAGAAGCATTGAATCATATTATCAAGAAACTGGTCGTGCGGGACGAGATGATTTACCTGCAGAAGCAGTGCTTTTCTACGAGCCGGCTGATTATGCTTGGTTACAGAAGATTCTGCTTGAAAAACCAGAGACGCCACAACGTCAAATTGAGCAACATAAATTGGAAGCCATTGGTGAATTTGCCGAAAGTCAGACTTGTCGTCGTTTAGTGTTACTCAATTATTTTGGCGAACATCGTCAAACACCTTGTCAAAATTGCGATATTTGTCTTGATCCGCCAAAGAAATATGATGGCTTAATTGATGCACAAAAAGTGATGTCGACGATTTATCGTGTGGGGCAGTGTTTCGGCGTGCAATATGTGATTGCGGTATTGCGAGGGATGCATAATCAAAAAATTGTAGAACGCCAACATGATAAGTTAAGTGTTTATGGCATTGGTAAAGATAAAAGCAAAGAACATTGGCAATCCGTGATTCGTCAGCTTATCCACCTTGGTTTTATTCAACAAGTGATCGGTGAGTTTAATAGTGCAACGCTTCAGCTCACAGAAAGTGCACGCCCTGTTTTAAAAGGCGAAGTGCAGCTTGAATTAGCGATGCCGCGCATTTCATCCATTAATAAAATTGTGCATACATCCCATAAAAATACAGTGGCAAATTATGATAAAGATTTATTTGCTCGTTTGCGTTTCCTACGGAAGCAGCTAGCGGATAAGGAAAACATTCCGCCTTATATTGTTTTTAATGATGCGACATTACAGGAAATGGCACAATATATGCCAACAAGTAATATTGAAATGTTACAAATTAATGGCGTAGGGGCAATCAAATTAGAACGCTTTGGGCAGCCATTTATGGCATTGATTAGAGAACACAAAGCAATTTTAGAAAGGTCAGAAAAAGAATAAGTGCGGTCAAAAAACAGAGAATTTTTCAACCGCACTTTTTTCTAGCTTGCACTTACATCTTGTTCATCACGTAATTGACGGTCAAAGACTTGTGCACAATCATCGGTACCCGAACCATACCAAGTGGTATCACGCAATGCTACTTCACCTTTACGGTATTTTTCCACTTCGCTTTTCTTCACCAAATAGCCTGTTACACGAATCAAATCGGTGTTTTTAAGGTAAGTGGTGATATATCGGTAACCTTGTGCAAATGAACCATCGATAATATCAACGACGGCATCTAAATGATCCACATAGGTTTGGTCAAAGGCAAACAAATCACCGGTACCTGATGGGAAATATTTGTGGAATGGCGCAGATTGTTTTAAATGGGCCAATAACGTAGGTTCTTCACCTACACGAATGCGATGTGCCGGCGCATTACATTTATCTTCCTCATGATTGCTTGCGCCTACTTGCGCATGTAATAAATAACGGTTACCAGTGCGTTCAGCATACACGCCTTCATGGTTATCCGTGACTTCTTTCAATTTATCCATAATCAAGGTCGCAATTTTATCTCCGCGTTGGCTTTTACCAAAGGTTTCATTTAAGCCTTCTTGTTGTAGCAAGTGATTCGCTGCATCTGCAAGTCCTACAATAGCAAACATCCCTGTAAAATTAGTACGTTTGATAAAACCTTCTTTTTCGAGGAATGAGGTATTGAAGAAGTTGCTTTCTTCCACTACAAATTTATGGCGTTTATCCATTGTGGAAAGTGCACATTTTGCTACGCGAGGTAAAAGTTTATTGACCATTTCATCCACAGTTTTACAAGCGCGAGCGATAGTACCTAAGCGCAAGCGAGTGAGAGTATAAGCCCCACCACATTCAGGCAGTGCGTTATAGCAACTTGCAATACCATATTGTTCGCCTAAGTCAGAAATGTAGTAAGCATCATTGGCAAAAGAAGGTTTAGAAACCAATAAGCACGCTTTTGCTGCTAATTCTGCAAATTCACGACTTGTTTTACTCTTATCATAACGAATAGTCATATTTGGTGTTGGCGCTTCCAACTCAATCACCGCTTTTAAAATCAAACGCCCTGCTTTGGTGTCATAAGGCCCAATATTGGCATGACAGAATGAATCTGGCACGGTTTTATCTACATGATTCAAGAAACGTTTAATTTTGATGTAGTCTTGTTCTTCATCGGTAATAAACGGGTCAAGTAACATGTCTAAACGCCCAATGTAAACTGGGAATGTGGTAATTGATGGCACATGAGAATATAAAATCAATAAGCCATCTAATGCTTCATCAAGATCTTTTGGCGCGGGCAATTCAAGGAATTCACAGCCTTTTTTAATATACACATTGTAATCCGGCAAAATATAACGTGGGCGATAAATCGCATAGCCTTCATTTAAATCACAGATCATTTGATTTTGAAGGAATTGCCATTCTTCATCCGTGTAACCTAATAATTCACGAGGGTCAAATAATCGCTCGGCAATATTGCCTAAACACATGAGTTTTTGTTGATAGGTGAGCGTGTTGGATTTTACGGTATCCAAAATATCTTGAAGAGATGCAAGCATAATAATGTCCTGATTAAAAAGGGTAGCTTATTTTAAGTCAGTGAATGAGTGATGACAATTTTGACAATGTGATCTGCATCACATTTATGATATTTATCAGTCAATTCGGTTATATCATATGACGTTAAAATGTTTGGGTTTTATTGGGTTTCCCATTATGATGTCGGCGTTAAACATAAACAGGAATAATATGAAAAAAGCACGGGTGATTCCCCACACCAGTTGGGCAGCCAAATCGCTATGGTCAGTCGAAGGTAAAACGATGTCGATGCTCTTATTTGCATTGGCAATACTGGGCATTGGAGATGGCTTGATTGTGCTTGCTAATTTGGGTTCTTCACCTTGGACCGTGCTTTCTCAAGGTGTGGCATTACAAGCTAAAGTGAGTATCGGTTGGTCATCATTTTGGATTAGCTGTTTGGTGATGTTAGCCTGGATTCCCCTCAAATTAAGGCTTGGGCTTGGCACTATTCTGAATATCATTGTGATTGCCTTTTTCCTTGGCTTAACCACGAAAATTGTGCCGGAACCAACCGCACTTTTTAGCCGAATTTTATTTGGTGGAATTGGGCTTTTACTCTATGGATTAGGGACGGCATTGTATTTAACCTGTCATCAGGGGGCAGGCCCGCGGGATGGTTTAATGGTGGGGCTTTGTCAACGTCTTCATTTAAAAGTGGGGATTGTGAGAACAAGCCTTGAAGTGTCGGTTTGTGTATTAGGTTATATTCTCGGCGGCACAGTCGGGATTGGTACCGTTGTTTTTGCCGCCGCAATAGGTTGGATTGTGCAGTTATGCTTAAACTCAATTGCTCGCTTGCCACATCTTTCGCACGAAGGGGATAATGTCCACTAAGGCATCATCAATAGAAATCAAACCTAAGTTCATTTCGTCTTTCCCTTTTGGCGGGCAGAAAGCAAGGTGTTTGTCTGCATCGTTAATCGGTTTCCAACGACGAGGCTGAGATGAGCGACTATTTGGATAGAATCCGATTGTTGGCACATTGAATGCACTGCTTAAATGCAATGGTCCAGTTGAGCCTGCAATGAATAAATCCGCACAAGCCAGAGAGTGTGCAAAATCAACTAATCCTTTATTCTTATCGTAAACAACCACATTTGGGCTGTCGATTTTTGCCGCTAACTCATGGGCTTTTTCACTTTCACCAGGTCCTGCTGTTAAGATAATCTGGCAATCAAATTCGCTTAACAAACCTTGTATCAATTGAGCATATTGTGTCAACGAGAGACTTGTTGCTGAACCACCTGTTCCGCCATGCACAAACACCCATTTTTTATCTGCAGATAAACCGAATTGTTCTTGCAGAAAAACACGTTGATTTTTAACCGCACTTTCAGGAAGTGAAAGGTAAGGTGGTTTTGGTTCCACAATCGGCATATTATGTTTTTTTAAGAATGCCCGAGCCAAATCTTGATTGTATTCTGCTTCAGATTTCTCTGAGCGTGAGCGGCGTTGTGTTAAACGATGGTTATAAAGGATTTGCACCCATTTTGTTGCGGGTGCAAGACGATAAGGAATCTTACTTTTCCACGCTAATTTACCGTTGTGGGTATTGGAAAAGAAGCTAATCATGCCATCAAATTGCTGCTCTTTGATTTCTTTAACAAGACGATTAAAATCCGCTTTGTCGTTCTTGACACTATCAATGATGACATCATCTAAATAGGGGCAAATTTGTGCAAGTGGTGCGGTATAAGCCGGCACAAGTGCGGTCAGTCTTAGCTCGGGATTTGAGGCTTTCAACATCGCAAAAGCCGGAAATGCCTGAACAAAATCACCCAGTTTATCGTTACGAATGACTAAAATTTTCATTATTCTGCCTTTTGCCGTGTTCGTATTGCGGTATAAAACACAATCGTTAAGAAAAAGTAAAATATAGTACCTGAATTATGTACCAAGAAACCTTGGCTTAAGCCATAGATCATCACAGATAAAATATGGGCAACACCTAACGTTGCAATTAGCTTGATCTCATTATTTGCTGTTTTTAGGTTTTTCATAAAGGTACGTAGAGGGATAAATAAAACAGCAAGTAAGGCGAGCAAGCCAACAATTCCTCGTTTGGATAGGTCATCTAAATATTGGTTATGGGCATGAGTAAATTGTCCAATGTTACCTGTGGCAATTTTTTCTTTTGTTTCTTGTTTACGTTTTTCTGTTGCCCCTTGAATACCCCAGCCAAATAGGGGTTTCTCTTTTACCATTTCCAGTGCACTTTTCCACATTTCAAAACGCGCACCTAGAGAAGTATTGCCATCCTTGTTATCCAAGTAAAGTTGGATATCTTTTCGTGCAACGTCAATCCGTTCCATGATTCGGTTATTGGGCATTTGGCTAATGCCAACGCTTGCTACGGCAATGATTCCAAAGAAAGTCAGGAAAAAACGTTTTGAAAGGGAATGGCGATAAATCCAAAGGATAACAATAAGTAAGATCGGTAATGCAACCCATCCTCCTCGAGCAGTAGAAAGCAAACTTCCAACAATGCCACATAAGCCACCAATCACACTAAGAACGGTCAGTTTCACCTCTCTTTTCTTATAAGCATATAGGGCAATAATCAGGCTCAAAATGCCTAATGACATAGAAATATCCCCGCCTTGAATATGCATAATTCGAGGATTTTGATCCGGATTAAGATTCAAGATAAATTTATCATAAAGCGCGATGCAGACAGAAACAATACCACCAAGGGGGATAGCGTAACTCAATACACAGGTTTTGATGGGATATTTTAATAATAAAAGTAAAACAGGAATTAAGAAAACAACACGACTTGCCGTATCTAGATCACGCATTTTTCCCCCGTTAATGCAGAGGGAAAGTACAAATGTAAGAAAATAAAAAAGGTAGCTATAAATTAACCATTTATCAACTTTCGATAAGTTTAAAAGTGGTTTCTTGATCAAAGCATAAACGCCATAACCTAAACCGATTAACATCAATAGAGCAGGCGCAGCATTATATCCACCTTTGACAATAAATATCGAAAGAAAGAAAAGCGTTACCGCAAAGTTTATTAGGGTGGCTAACCAATTTTGTTTTGTTATTTGCATAGATAAGAGCCAACATTCGGGTTATGTAAAACTAAAAAACCGCACTAACAAAGTGCGGTCTCATTTTAGTCTATTTTTATGGATTATAAAACATCAACGCAGTTTAAGTCTTCGAAAGATTGCTCTAAGCGTTTAGACATTGATTCTTCCATTTTACGTAACCAAACACGTGGGTCGTAGTATTTTTTGTTTGGTGCATCAGGACCTTCAGGGTTACCTAATTGACCTTGAAGATAAGCTTCATTTGCTTTATAGAAGTTTAAGATACCATTCCATGCAGCCCATTGAGTATCCGTATCGATATTCATTTTGATTGCACCATAGCTAATTGCTTCGCGGATTTCTTCGCGGCTAGAACCTGAACCACCGTGGAAAACGAAGTTGATTGGTTTTGCTGGTAGATTGCGTTCTTTTGCAACGAACTCTTGTGATGCACCTAAAATAGATGGTTTTAATTTTACGTTACCTGGTTTGTAAACACCGTGTACGTTACCGAATGCAGCCGCAACGGTAAAGTTAGGGCTTACAGGGTTTAATTGATCGTAAACATAAAGCACATCAGATGGTTGGGTATATAAACGAGATTCATCTACATCTGAGTTATCCACGCCGTCTTCTTCACCACCGGTAATACCAATCTCGATTTCAAGAGTCATGCCTAATTTATCCATACGAGCAAGGTATTCACGGCAGATTGCCATGTTTTCTTCCATTGGTTCTTCAGATAAATCAAGCATGTGAGAAGAGAATAATGGACGACCAGTTTCTGCAAAGTGTTTTTCACCCGCTTCAAGTAAGCCATCGATCCATGGAAGTAATTTTTTCGCTGCGTGGTCAGTATGAAGAATAACTGGCACACCGTATTCTTTGGCTAAAGTATGAACATGTTTCGCACCTGCGATTGCACCTAAAACGTCTGGACGTGCACCGCTTGTTGGTTTGATACCTTTACCTGCGTAGAAAGCTGCACCACCGTTTGAGAATTGGATAATTACTGGCGCTTTCACACGAGCAGCGGTTTCCAATACTGCGTTTACGGAGTCAGAACCCACGCAGTTTACTGCAGGGATCGCGAAGTTGTTTGCTTTGGCATAAGCAAAGATTTTTTGAACATCTTCACCTGTTACTACGCCAGGTTTTACGATATCTAATAATTTAGCCATAGTTGTGTTTCCTTTTGTTTTGGAGGATTTATTCCTCCGTTTGAAGAATCAATATTTATCCCCTCTGTGCAGAGGGGATAGAAACCATTTAATTAACCGTTCGCACGTTTTTCAAGAATTTCTACTGCAGGTAATACTTTACCTTCAACGAATTCTAAGAATGCACCGCCACCGGTAGAGATGTAAGAGATTTTATCTGCAATACCGAATAAATCGATAGCTGCTAAAGTATCACCACCCCCTGCGATAGAGAATGCATCGCTGTTTGCAATCGCGTGAGAAATGATTTCAGTCCCTTTACGGAAGTTAGGGAACTCAAACACACCAACTGGACCATTCCATAAAACAGTTTTTGCATTTTTGATGATTTCAGCTAATTGTTCTGCAGATTTATCACCGATATCGAAGATAGATTCATCATCTTTTACTTCAGTGACTGATTTTTCTGTTGCAGGTGCAGTTTCAGAGAATTCAGTACCAACACGTACATCAACTGGAACAGGAATGTCAGTGCTTGCTGCTAATTCTTTTGCTACAGGGATTAAATCTGCTTCATATAACGATTTACCCACATTGTGACCTGCAGCCGCAATGAAAGTGTTCGCAATACCGCCGCCCACGATAATTTGGTCAGCAATTTTTGAAAGAGAGTTTAATACTTCTAATTTAGTGGAAACTTTTGAACCGCCTACGATCGCAACCATTGGACGAGCAGGTTCTTTCAATGCTTTACCTAATGCATCTAATTCTGCTGCAAGTAATGGACCTGCACAAGCAACCGGTGCAAACTCTGCTACGCCGTAAGTTGATGCTTGCGCACGGTGAGCCGTACCGAATGCATCCATCACGAAGACATCGCAAAGTGCGGCATATTTTTTACCTAATTCAGGATCGTTTTTCTTCTCACCTTTGTTCACGCGAACGTTTTCTAAAACAACGATTTCGCCTTCTTTAACATCCACACCGTTTAAGTAGTCTTGTTCTAAACGCACATTGAAACCTGCGTCTTTTAAGTAATCAACAACCGGTTGTAAAGAGTCTTCAGGTTTGAATTCCCCTTCAGTTGGACGACCTAAGTGAGAGGTAACCATCACTTTTGCGCCTTTCTCTAAAGCCAGTTTTAACGTCGGGATAGTCGCACGAATACGCGCATCAGATGTCACTTTGCCATCTTTTACTGGTACGTTTAAGTCCGCACGAATAAATACACGTTTACCTTTTAAATCTAAGTCGGTCATTTTGATTACTGACATAATCTTTCCTCTTGGGTTAGTTAAAATTAAACTCAAACATTATACCTAGTTCTGACTAGGTTGTAACGATGTAGATCAAATAAAAAAGCGAATTATGCTTATTTTTGGCAATCGATTACTTCCCATTGGCGATTGTAACAAATGAATAGTTCATTATGGCTCGCCCCTAAATAAGCGCCTTTTAATTGCGGATTATGTTGCTTCATCCATAAAAATAATTCTTTACGGCTTAATTGTTCGTTTGGTAAAGAGAGCGATTCAAATAATGCTTTCTCTTGTTTGAAATAATCTTCTGCGGAATCAAAAGCGCAGCTACCGTGTTTTTCCCATTCGCCTTGCAATAGTTTTGCGCCTGGCGAGATTGAAAGATAAGGCTCGAGGGTTTCAATTGGAAGCGGTGCTAAATCACCCTTACAAAAACGTGGATGATCCGTAACAGAACGTGCATTCGCATTTTGAGGCCATAAGCCGTGCACTACCCAGCCAAATTGATTTTTTGTACTACATTGATATTGCGCTGAATCAGGTAAATTATTGCCATATTGCGCACGTTGTTTTTCACAGAATGCAGGCGACCAAGATAAAGCCAACATATAGTAATCAACAGGAGCATTTTTGTTTTGCCCAATAGCATCATCGCGCATGATGACATCATAATTCCCAAAATCTTGGGTATTTTTGACCGCACTTTGACTTTGCTGTTGTGTGGCTGTTGGGGCGGGTTTGGTGTCTTTTTTGTGTTCAGTGAAATATTGCCAAATACTAAATGCGGCAAGGGCAATAAGGGAAAGAGTGGAAACCTGTTTTTTCATAAAAATCCTGTTTAAATTTTGTCAATTTTGCTTTTGTCGGCTATAATTCGCCGCTTTCTCATATAAAGGAATGGTATGGCGTTACTGATCACAAACAAATGCACAAACTGCGATATGTGCCTCCCCGAATGCCCGAATGAAGCAATTTCAATCGGCGAGGAGATCTATGTGATCGATCCTGTACTTTGTACGGAATGTGTTGGTCATTATGACACGCCAACTTGCCAAAAAGTTTGCCCGATTACAAACTGCATCAAGCCAGATCCTGAGCATCAAGAAAGCGAAGAGCAGCTTTGGGAACGTTTTGTGATGATTCACCATTCGGATAAGTTGTAGAATTTACCTGATCTTTTTCTTTTCGTCCAATGACTATGAATAAAACGAAGTTAATTAAAATCGCCATCATTCTGATTTATTTGTTCAGTCCCATTGATATTTTGCCTGAAGCGGTGCTTGGCCCATTAGGTTTAGTGGATGATGCGGCAGCCATTGCCTTATTAATTCGGATTTTATTGAAAAAATAAAAACTTGAATAAAATCAACCGCACTTTGCTTTTCTTATTCTTGCAAAATTCCATCAATTTCTCTAAACTACGCGTCGGAAAATTTCTTTCCTCATCATTTCACTTTAAACGCTACCCGTGAGTAGCAAAAGGGACCTCAATTATGACAAACGTCAATCAATATGGCTGGAAAGCCTTGGTTGGATCAGCTGTCGGCTACGCGATGGATGGATTCGATCTTCTTATTCTTGGATTTATGCTTAGTGCCATTTCGGCAGATCTTAATTTAACTCCCGCACAATCTGGCTCATTAGTTACCTGGACACTTATTGGTGCAGTGGTAGGCGGTATTGTATTTGGTGCATTAAGCGATCGTTATGGGCGAGTACGCGTACTGACTTGGACAATCGTACTCTTTGCTGTATTCACCGGTTTATGTGCAATCGCACAAGGCTATTGGGATTTATTAATTTATCGCACCATCGCGGGTATCGGTTTGGGTGGTGAATTTGGTATCGGTATGGCATTAGCCATTGAAGCTTGGCCCGCAAAACACCGTGCAAAAGCCGCTTCCTATGTGGCGTTAGGTTGGCAAGTTGGTGTGTTAGCGGCGGCATTACTCACCCCTGTATTGCTTCCACATATTGGCTGGCGTGGCATGTTCGTTGTTGGTATCTTCCCTGCATTTGTTGCTTGGTATTTACGAGTACGCTTACATGAACCTGAAATTTTTTCGCAAAAACAGACTGAACTTTCAACCCAAAAAATCTCCAAACTGGAATCTTTCAAACTCTTAGTGAAGGACAAAGCAACCACAAAAGTGAGCCTTGGTGTGGTGGTGTTAACTTCTGTACAAAACTTTGGTTACTACGGCATTATGATTTGGATGCCAAACTTCTTATCTAAACAACTTGGTTTTAGTTTAACGAAATCAGGTTTATGGACGGCTGTTACGGTATGCGGCATGATGGCAGGGATTTGGATTTTTGGTCGTCTAGCCGATAGAATCGGACGTAAACCAAGTTTCTTGTTATTCCAACTTGGTGCTGTGATCAGTATCATCACTTACTCTCAATTAACCGATCCAACCGCGATGTTGGTAGCGGGCGCATTCTTAGGGATGTTTGTCAACGGCATGATGGGCGGTTATGGCGCATTAATGGCCGAAGCCTATCCGACAGAAGCACGTGCAACAGCACAAAATGTGTTGTTTAACTTAGGTCGTGCCGTAGGTGGTTTTGGGCCAGTTGTTGTAGGCGCAGTTGTTTCAGCATATTCATTTAGTATTGCGATTGCTTTCTTGGCGGTGATTTATGTGATTGATATGGTGGCGACGGTCTTCTTAGTGCCAGAGTTAAAAGGCAAAGAATTAAGCTAAGTGCGGTCAAAAACATTCAAGTTTTTGAAAACATCGGGGTTAAAGCCGATGTTTTTTATTTGTGAAAAATCAGCCAATTTCAACCGCACTTTGTGCTAAACTATGGTCACTTTTTCCAATTTTGAAGAATTATCGTGTACGCTAAACGTTCAGTTTCTACTCGTATTGCTAAATATTTATTTGTGGTCATTATTTTCATGGGCATTATTAGCTCATTGAGTTTGATCGTGATGGCCAGTAATAAATCGGATGCGGAAGCCATTAATATTTCCGGTTCTTTGCGTATGCAAAGTTATCGTCTATTAACGGAAATGGAACGTTCGCTGGATACGGTAGAACAAAATTTAGTGCGTTATCAACGCAGTCTCAATGCCGATGCCTTGCTGACAGTGCAAAATCAGCTTTTTGCGCCATCAGCTGTGAGAGAGTCCTATCAAGAAATTCTAAAACGCTGGACGGTGATGTCCGATTTTGCACGTAGCCATCAAATTGAAAAATATCACGCCGAACTAAAAAGTTATGTACAAGATGTCGATGATTTTGTGTTGGAATTGCAACGCTTTGCTGAACTAAAATGGATTATTGCAGTTTCGGTATTGTGTGTTTCCATGCTATTGATTCTTGCGATGGTGTCTTATGTGATTTGGTATATGAAGCGCGAAGTCGTGAAGCCTTTAGAGCAGATGACCAAAGCCAGCATGCAAGTACAAATGGGGCAGTTTAACCATATCCAGCTTGATACAGAAAGCAATAATGAACTGGGTATTTTAGCGAAAGTGTTTACCCAAATGTCATCAGAGTTAGGGCGACTTTATTCGCGTTTAGAAGATGCGGTAAATGAGCAAACGCAAAAGTTGCGTCAAACCAACCGCTCTTTAACAACACTTTATCAAAGCTCACAGTTACTTACGCCCACGAAGATTAATGATAAAATTCTCAGCCAAGTGCTCAATCATATTCGTGTCAGCGAACATTTACGCTACATTGAGTTAGAAATTTTCGGATCAGAACATTGGGAAATTTCTTTTGGTCAAAAAGATCCTAAACAATCACTTCAAGTCGAAGAACTTTCCATTGAAAATGAAAACTTAGCAGTGCTCTCATGGCAAGCCGGTTTACCTTGTCCCGATCCGCGAATGATGAAAAACCTAGGACAAATGGTGGCAAAAGCGTTGTATTCACACAAAACGCAACGCCAACAAGAGCAACTCTTATTGATGGAAGAGCGGTCAATTATTGCCAGGGAATTACATGACTCGTTGGCGCAAGTACTGTCTTTCTTACAAATTCAATTAACGTTGTTAAAGCATAATTTGAAGAAAGAAGATGAAAAATCAAAAGAAAAAAGTATTGCCATCATTGGTGAATTTGAACAAGCCTTATCAGATGGTTATTCTCAATTACGAGAATTATTGGCGACCTTCCGTTTAACGGTGCAAGAAGCCAATTTACAGGTTGCCTTGGAGCAAGTTATCGAAAGTTTGCGTTCACAAACGAAGATGCAAATGACCGTAGAATGCAGTTTACCATCACAAAGTTTAAATCCGCAAGAGTTAGTGCACGTTCTGCAAATTGTACGTGAGGCAACGTTAAATGCGATTAAACACTCAAAAGGCACGCTGATTGAAGTGAAAGCCCATATTAATGCCGAGGGTGAATATGAAATTCTTGTGCAAGATAATGGTGTCGGGATTCCGACATTAGATGAGCCAGAAGGGCATTATGGTTTAAATATCATGACTGAGCGCAGTCGACAATTAAATGCTCAGCTTACAATTTCAAAAGGGGAGCAAGGTGGTACTATCGTGAAAATCACGCTTCCTCACACGTTTTTTTAAGGAAAGTTAATGCAAAGTTTACAGCCGTTTCACACCTTCAATATTCCGGCAAATGCACGTGAAATTATTGAAGCCACATCGATTGAACAAATCCAACAAGCTTGGCAAAAAGCACAAGCTGAAAATCTACCTGTCTTATTTTTAGGCCAAGGCAGCAACATGCTGTTTTTAGAAGATTTCCAAGGTGTTGTAATTGTTAACCGTTTATCGGGTATTCAACATACAGAAGATAGTGATTACCATTATTTGCATGTTAATGGTGGCGAAAATTGGCATCAGTTAGTGGAATGGTCACTCTCTCAAGGGATTGACGGCTTAGAAAATCTCGCACTCATTCCCGGTTGTGCCGGCTCAGCACCGATTCAAAATATTGGCGCGTATGGCATAGAATTTAAAGATGTGTGCGATTACGTGGATGTATTGAATCTCAACACGGGCGAACAATTCCGTTTACAGGCGAACGAATGTGAATTTGGTTATCGTGAAAGTATTTTTAAGCATCGCTATGCACAAGGCTATGTGATTACGGCGGTTGGCTTGAAATTAGCTAAAAATTGGCAACCTATTCTAAAATATGGCTCATTAGTGAATTTTGATCCTCAAACGGTAACGGCAAAACAAGTGTTTGATGAAGTATGCCATATTCGCCGCAGCAAATTGCCAGATCCTAAAGAATTTGGTAATGCGGGCAGTTTCTTCAAAAATCCGGTGGTGAGTGCAGAGCAATTTGCGAAAATTCAAAAACAGGTCGAAAATCTACCGCACTTTCCACAACCAGATGGTTCAGTGAAACTGGCAGCGGGTTGGTTAATCGATCAATGCCATTTAAAAGGATTTCAAATCGGTGGCGCGGCCGTTCATCAACAGCAGGCTTTAGTGCTGATTAATAAAGGTAATGCCACTGGACAGGATGTTGTTAAGCTAGCACATCATATCCGTCAAACTGTAGCGGATAAATTTGGTGTGTATTTACAGCCAGAGGTACGCTTTATGGGCGCAAATGGCGAAGTAAATTCAGAGCAAGCCATTAGTTAATTTATAGAGGAAAGCAATCATGAACTTTAAAGACATTTTAGAGACTTTACCAAGCATTGATCATTTAACAGGTTTAGACGTATTAAACGGTAAAACCGTGATTCATCATATTCCTGCTGCACCGGGCAAACTTGGCTCGCTTCGTCTTTATAATGCGTTAGCAGAAAAATTTAACGGAAAATTAGACCGCACTTCAGCGCAGCAAGGCATTGAATGGTTTGCAGAGCATGTAGAAGATGCCAAACAAAATCCTGGAAAACACCCGAATATTGATTTATTGTTTAAAGTGGTGGCAGAGGATGTAGTTTATTCACTTGTGCCATTAAACTAATTTGGAAAATTTTCAGTGATTAATTTGAACTTTTAATCGTTAAAAACTGTCAAATAAAACAAATTGAGGTATAATGACAATAGTTGTTATACAATAACAAATAAGTAATGAGTCGGGGCCTAGCTCCGCATGCTGTGAGGAGAAAAATGAATAAAGAAACTCAAATGATGTTAGTACCTCAAGGTAGCATCGAAGGTTATATTCGAGCAGCAAACGAATATCCGATGCTGACAGCAGAGGAAGAAAAAAGCTTAGCAGAACGTTTGTATTATGATGGTGATATTGAAGCAGCGAAAAAATTAGTTTTATCACACTTACGTTTTGTTATTCATGTTGCACGTGGTTATTCTGGTTATGGATTGCCACAAGCAGATTTAATTCAAGAAGGTAATATTGGATTAATGAAAGCGGTAAAACGTTTTAATCCGGAAGTGGGTGTTCGCCTTGTATCTTTTGCGGTGCATTGGATCAAAGCTGAAATCCATGAATATGTCCTTCGCAACTGGCGTATTGTGAAAGTCGCGACCACAAAAGCACAACGTAAATTGTTCTTTAACCTACGTAAAACTAAACAACGTTTAGGTTGGTTCAATGAAAACGAAGTGGATATGGTGGCGAATGAGCTTGGCGTGTCAAAAGAAGATGTCATCGAAATGGAATCCCGTATGACTGGGGCTGATGTAGGCTTTGATTTGCCAACAGACGATGACGATGAGGCTTATGTACCTTCTTTATATTTAGAAGATAAAAGCTCAAACTTCGCGGCAGAACTTGAAAGTGAAAACTTTGAAGAACAAGCCACAGAAAAATTAGGTACAGCATTAGCTAACCTTGATGAACGTAGCCAAGAGATTATCAAAGCACGTTGGTTAGACGATGAGAAAGCGACCCTTCACGATCTTGCAGCAAAATATAATGTGTCTGCAGAACGTATTCGTCAGCTTGAAGCCAATGCACTGAAAAAACTTAAAAGTGCGGTTGATTTCTAATCCATTTTGATAAAAAGAAAACCTGTCGATTATCGACAGGTTTTTTTATTTATTT
>NZ_JAPWBP010000012.1:0-23918 GCF_041433495.1 Haemophilus sp. 27098_8_127 | reverse complement strand
ATCGTCCAACCGGCCTTTAACAGTTCTCTTATTATTTCTATATTATCTTCTGTCATTTTAGGCGGGCGTCCTATTCTTACACCCTGTTCTCTTGCAAATTTTATACCTGCTTTTGTGCGTTCAATGATACTGTTACGTTCCATTTCTGCAAATATGGACGCAAAATAAAATAACCATTCTCCAAATATTGTTCTTGTGTCTATGTTTTCGATAAGGCTGACAACACTCACCTTTTTCTCCTTTAGTGTTTCAAGAACCCGGCTTGATTGAGAAACGCTACGTCCTAACCTATCTAATTTCCATACTATGAGCGTATCTCCTTCCCTGAGAAAAGTTAATGTCTTTTTGAATTCCCTACGGTCATCAGAATTTCCACTTTCTTTTTCAGAAAAAATTTTTTCACATCCAGCATTTATCAGTGCTTGGATCTGCATTTCATAGTTTTGTTCTTTTGTCGATACGCGGGCATAACCAACTAACATAATTCACCTCTTTTTATTCGGATAATAGCTGATTTTACAATGACTTCCAAAAAATATTTCTGGAGGACTTTTTAGAACGAAAGGTGGGCATTTATGAGCTCAATAAAAAAATTCCAAAAACCGATCCGTTTTTGGAATTAACAAGTAAGAGGGCTTAATGATGTACACACCGCAAAATGAAAGCGAACTTAAAAAGGACGTGGATTTTGATATAAATCATCGTGTTGCTGATTTTGAGGCGATTCGCTTACGTCTGGATAATCCGGCGTATGAAAAAGCTTTTATGCAAGCGCTCGAAGATAAATATCAAAAACCGCCACAAATTGAAGCGCGCTCTTCCTTTTTTGAAGAAATCAGAACGATTTCTAAAAATAGTATGGAATTTATTAAACGTTATTTTGAAAGATTGGATGCCGCTATTTTAAGCAAGGATAAAGGGCAAAGTATTGCACCTGCGGTTTATCAGTCGATTGCAGATAAACAAACCCTGCGCAACGAAATAGATACTTGGGTAAAAAATAGCAATCAAAACCCTGCCTATCATGAGCAATTTACGCTTGCACAAAAAGATTCAGCTTTATATTTCAAGGATGATATATCTGCCGATGAAATGCGCCGTAAATCACAAAATAGCCTTTATCACACCGCCTTTGAAGATAATTTACGCTTACAGGCTTACAGTAACCCGCAATTCAGTTTGCAACAAGCCGAAGCGTACATTGCCAAATTCAGCATTGAATCATTGCGTGACCGCTCAAAAGAACAGGTCATCAATCCTGCCGAAAAGACCGTTAATTCACCTGAAAAATACGGTAATGCTAAAGAAGATTTAATCCGTTGGGATAACCAGAAAATTACCCCGCTAGAGCTGGGCAAAAAATTACAATCGCCGGAATACAAGACAGCGTTTGAAAATGCGTTGCATGAACAATACAAGCCTGGTCTTGAAGGTGGTTTCGGACATAGCTTTAACGGCTCCGATAAAGAAAAGTCTGCGCAATTTGTGGCTATGCGAATTGCCGGAATAGAAAGCGCTATCCGTGTCGCTGAAAAATATAAAGAAATACGCGCCAATATGGGCAAAGGCGTAAATAAAGAGCCGGAAAAAGCCCAGACAAGAGATTTTGAACGTTAAGGAGAAAAGTTATGGCTGGAGTTAATAAAGTCATTATCGTTGGTCGTTTAGGCAATGAGCCGGAAATGCGCGCCATGCCGAACGGAGAAGCTGTCGCGAATATTAGTATTGCGACCAGTGAAAGCTGGACGGATAAAAATACCGGCGAACGCCGGGAAGTAACCGAATGGCACCGTGTCGTATTTTATCGCCGTCAAGCGGAAGTGTGCGGTGAATACCTGCATAAAGGCTCACAAGTGTACATTGAAGGGCGTTTAAAAACGCGTAAATGGCAAGACCAAAGCGGGCAAGACCGTTATACCACTGAAATTCAAGGTGATGTATTGCAAATGTTAGGTGATCCGAAATCAACACAGGCACCGGCACAAGCCCAGGCTAAACCGGTAACGTCACCACAACCGCAAGCGGGAACTCCAGCAGATAATTTTGATGATGATATTCCGTTCTGAGTTGAGTAAAAGATTATGTCAATGACAGCTCTACAAATGATTGCTATATGCGCCCCGCTCGTTCATCCGGATACTGCGTTATCTGTGATGAAAGAAGAAAGCAAATTAAATCAATTTGCGATAGGCGTAGTAGATGGCTGGGTAAAACAACCCACTGACTTTAATAGTGCGGTATTAACCGCACAACAACTTGAAAAGGAGGGGAAAAACTATTCTGTCGGACTTATGCAAATCAACAAACATAACTTTTCACGCTATGGAGTAACACTTGAGCAAATGTTTGACCCTTGTAATAACTTGCAGGTGGCGCAACAAATTTTGCAAGACTGTTATCAACGTAGCGGCAGTGTCAATGACGCGTTGAGTTGCTATTACTCCGGAAATTTCTTACGTGGATACAAAAGAGATTTTCGAGGAACCAGTTATGTCGAAAGAGTGCATGCACAACTCTTTGAACCGACCCCGGAAAAAAGTTTTGCGATTCCCTCTTTGAAAAATGAACCTTTACCTGTTGCTGCTGTTGCCGAAGTAGCAAAAGTAACCACAACTAAAAAGGAGAAAAAACCACAACAAGCCAGGAAAAACCGTCATCAAGTCAGATTATATAAAAATCTTCCTCCGGTAACACCGCCGGCAGAAGATAAGAAACTTGCTTCTATCAACTAATTATTAACCAATAAAGGACGTTAAAGATGTTTAATAAACTTTCTCATAAACTGCATTACACACTTATTCCAGCGCTTTTCATGATGGCAACCAACCCCGCTTTTGCCGGTGGTTTACAAAAAACAAAACAATATTTAAGTCAATTCTCAACTGAAATTCATGGTTTTGCGGGTATTGTCTTTTTATTAGCTGGTTTATTTGCAGGTTATCAAATGATGTGGAGAGGGCAACCTTTCGAAAGTATAGCAAAAGTGATTTATGGTGCGATTACATTAATTGTTGTTCCTGAAATTGCACTGTGGTTATTCCCTTAAAGAAGGTAAAACATGCAAGCCGATTCAGAAAATACAATCAGTGGTGAACCGCTTTTTAAAGGCATGATAACACAAGCCACGATCGGCGGTATCCCCATTCCAATAATATTTGCCATTGCTTTTCTTAGTGGTCTGGCATATTTCATCAGCGGGAAATTATATGCCGTATTACCGGCTATTCCGCTACTTATTGGCACAAGATTACTGTATGAAACAGATAGGGATTTTTTAACATTGAATATGCTCAATTTTAAGACAAATAGCGGGTTAGGTAAGATCGTGCGTTTTTTTGGCAGTAAAACGTTTACGGCACAAAAATACAATCGAACCGCTTTTTCTGAAAATCGAATCGAAACATTAGGTATTAAACTGGGTGAACAAAAGGATTATTCCAAATTCATTCCTTATTCTTCTCATATTGCACCGAATGTCGTGATTACCCGTAACGGTGATTTAGTCGCCACCTGGTGTTGTAAAGGGGTGACGTTTGAAACCGCAGAAAATTATGAGCTCAATCTTAGTAAAGAAAAGTTGAATACCTTAATCCAATCTTTTTCTAAAAAAGGGGTTAGTTTTTATCAGCATAATATTCGCCATAAAGTCAATGAAACCTTGGATGGTCATTTTTCTTCCGAGTTTACGCAGGAAGTAAATGATAAATACTATGCCGGTTTTAATAATGGAACATTACAACGTAACATACTATACGTTACGTTGGTTTATACCCCTTATTCAAAACTGGAAAAAATATCTCGTAAAACAACCAAGTTAAAGGATAAAAAACAGGAGCTTGCTTATCAGTTAGAGACTATGCAAGAAATGTGTTCCCGCTTGGATAAAGCACTGGAAGATTTTCGCGGTGAAGCGTTAACAACCTTTAATAAAGGCGGTGCGCTTTATTCTGAACAATTATCGTTTTACAACTATCTGATTACAAATCGTTGGCAACCTGTACGCGTTACCTCCACGTCGTTTTATCACTTACTGGGGAATACCGATTTACATTTTGGCAAAGAAACTGGGCAAATTACTTTTAATGGTGAAAGCCGTTTCTTCCGCTGTCTTGAAATTAAAGATTATACGGAAGAAACCTGTGAGGGTTTTTTTGACGCATTAATGTATATCAATGCCGATTATGTCATTACACAATCTTTTCAGTCCATGCCAAGCAATGTTGCAAAAGAGAAGTTAGACAGACAGCAAAAACGCTTAAATTCCTCAAACGAGGCTGCCATTTCGCAAGTTGATAATTTAACTGTTGCATTGGATGATTTAGCAAGTGGTCGTTTATCCTTTGGTTATTATCATTTTGGCATGATGGTGTACGGTGATTCTATAAAAGATGTTACTGATAAAACCAATGAAATTATTGCGGTATTAAGTAGTTTAGGTTTGATTATTACATTGGCAAATACGGCGTTAAGCGCGTCTTATTTCGGTCAATTCCCGGCAAATTTTGCCTACCGTCCACGCCTGGCAATGTTAAGTTCAAGAAATTATGCGTCGCTAACTTCTTTACATAATTTTGCCTCCGGTAAACGCAACGGGAACCCTTGGGGAGACGCGGTAACGTTACTGAAAACGCCAAACGGTCAACCGTACTATTTTAACTTTCACCAAAGCGCACCCGGTGTTGATGACAGAGGCGAAAAACGGTTGGGGAATACCGCAGTATTCGGGCAAGCGGGTTCCGGTAAAACTATGTTGATGACGTTTCTCATGACACAACTGGATAAATTCAGACATACCTCTACTTTTTTACCGACCTCGGTAAAACGTGAATTGACAATGGTATATCTGGATAAAGATTACGGTGCGGAAGCCTGTATTCGTGCCATGGGCGGAAAATACATGCTGATCCGTAAAGGTGTGCCGACCGGTTTTAATCCGTTTATGTGTGAAAACACGCCGGAAAATCTGTCTTTCCTTTCCACGTTGATGAAAATGTTAGTTACGCGTAACGGCAGAACGTTGTCATCACTCGATGAAGAAGAATTATTCAAGGCGGTTAAATCGGTGATGGAATTTGATATGGAATACCGCAGTTATCCGATTTCACGCGTGATTGAACATTTGCCGGAAGGCTCAACTAAAGCCGAAAAAGAAAACTCCCTTGCCCGTCGTTTGAAAAACTGGGCGCAAGGTGGGGAATTCGGTTGGGTATTTGATAATCCTGCCGATACGTTAGATTTTACCGGGCATGCCGTATTTGGCATTGATGGTACGGAGTTTTTAGATGACCAGGATACTTGTAGTCCGCTTTCTTTCTACTTATTACACCGTATCGGAAAATTATTAGATGGTCGTCGTTTGATCATTTTTATGGATGAATTCTGGAAATGGTTAAAAGATGAAGCGTTTTCCGACTTTGCCTATAACAAATTAAAAGTTATTCGGAAAGAAGATGGAATTGTTATACCGATGACCCAAAGTATGGATGAAGTGTTGAAAAGCCCAATTTCCCGCGCGGTAGTTGAGCAATGTGAAACAACCATTTGTTTACCTAACCCGATTGCCCGCAAAGTGGATTATGTGGATGGTTTCGGAATCAGTGAAAAACAATTTGAAATTATCCGTGAATTACAACCGGATTCCCGTACTTTCTTAGTGCGTAAAGGGCTAGAAACAGCCTTAGCTAAGTTAGATTTAAGCGGTTTAGGGCGTGAAAACTTAAAAATTCTGTCAACCAGTAAGGATAACGCAGAAATCCTACATCAAATTATCGAAGAAGTCGGCGAAGCCGCTAATGACTGGATTCCGATTTATAAACAACGTTGTGTATAAGGAGAACGTGATGAAAATGTTTAAAAAACTCAGTTTAGTTGCTGTTTTATCTATGCCGGTATTGGTGCAAGCCGGAATTCCGGTTGTTGATCCCGCAGCTGCCGGTCAACGTCAAATGAGCATGCTTCAAACCGTGCAACAATGGGCAAAAGAGGCTAAACAGTGGACGGATACAGTTTCGCATTATAAAAATGAGCTGAAAGCGTATGCCGACCAATTAGCCTCACAAACCGGCATTCGTGATGTGCAGGCTTTCATCGGTGAAGCTCATAGTTTGTATGGTGAAATAAATGGCTTAAAATCGGAGTTTACCCCGGTAATCGATTTAGTTTCCGGTGGGAAAAACGCATTAAGCGCGAATGCCAAAAGCCTGTTTGAAAAATACAACCTTTTCGACCGTTGTAAGAATTTACGTCAAGGTGAAATTACTTCCTGTGAAGCAAATATTGTTTCCACCGTGGAAAGTATGAGCTTCTTAGATTCGTTTGAAAGTAACGTCAATAGTAAATTGAAAACTATTGATAAACTCGCTAAACGGATGACAAAATCTCAAGATGTCAAAGAAAGCCAGGACTTAAAAAATGCAATGGACGTGCAGTTGGCCGCATTGCAATCACAAAAAGTCCAGTTGGATTTATTCAACGCACGGCAAACGGAATACCGTCGCTTAATGAATGAGCAACAAAAACAACTCGCCTCCCAGCGTCGTCTAAATGGCAAAGGTGGTAGTTATTAATTAATAAAACGGAGTATTCTCATGAAAAAACTACTTATGATGGTTACATTAACTTTTTTAGTATCTGCCTGTTCTGAAGAAGTTAAAAGCATAGACTACTATAAAGAACATACGACAGAACGTTTAAAAATGTTAGAAGAATGTGAGAAAAAAGCCGAACCGCTGATGGCAAATTCTAATTGCCGAAACGCAAATAAAGCTCAAGCAAGTATTCGTCGCTCGAATATTCGCGGAGGAAATTATTAGGTTAATAAAAAATGAGATTTTTTGAGACTATAGATTCATTCATAACAGACTTACTGGCTTCGGTCAGTCAGTCTATGAGTTCGGGTTTTGCTAACTCTCTTTATAGTATAGTTGGTGCTAGTTTATTGCTCTATTATACCCTTAAAGGTTTTGCAATATTTGCAGGCAAAATGGAAGCGCCAGCAAAAGAACTCTTATATGATTTTGCCAGTAAAATGATCATCATTTCTATAATGATGAATTATGGTGGCTATTTAGATGGCGCATTAGCAATAATTGATGATCTCAAAACCAATTTAACCGGTTTTACCGGAAACGGTATAGCCGGTTTAATGGATGACCAGTTAGATCTAGGTACAGATATTGCTAGCCAACTTTTTGACTTAGATAAATCTGAATACGTCCCAGCAGAAGGATTAGTAGCCTCTGGCTTAGCTTGGATTGGTATTGCCTTTTCTTTGTTTGTACCATTTTTTATATTTATTTTTACAACTATCACATTAAAACTATTAACCGTTACTGCGCCAATTTTTGTTTTCTGTGTGCTATATAATTTCTTACGTAACATGTTTAATAACTGGCTCCAACTTATTTTTGCCAATATTCTTACTGTCGTGTTTATCGGTATTTCACTTCGTATTGGAATGTCATTCTTTGGTAAAAATATCACTTCATTACTATTACAAGCTAGTGAACTTAACTTAATAAGGGTCGGATTTGAAATTTTAGGATTTGGTATTCTTATGGCGTTAATATCCTACCTATCATTAACTTACGCCTCCCAGTTAGCTTCAGTATCTGTAGAAGGTGCTGCTTATTCTGCCGGGTTACGAGGAATAGGCGGAATCTTTAGCAGTGTTAAAAATGCCGTACAAAATACCGCCCGCTTTGGCATGGGTGCAAGCGGTGCCGGATACAGTCGCGCACCGACCGCTTATAAGGTCGGTAGTGCAATACATCGAACGGCGCGGGCAGTCGCCAATTCAGTAAGGAATCGCGCCGGCAAGTCTTAATTTTTCCATTATTTTTCATTATGCAATTTACTTTGTAGAGGTTTTTACACTTAAAAGAGAGGTTTTTATGCAAAAAATACACAAATTATGCTTATTTTTTGTACTTTTTAATCTGGTCGGTTGTTCGTCAAGTTGGCCGGATGATTTAAAAGGTACATCCTTTGAACCTGTTAATAAAACAATGCAACCGCAAGGAGAACATAAAAAATGACCAATATCGAACAAGACATTCTTGACCAAAATCGGGATTTAGAAGCCAAAAACCAGGAGAATATCGAAAAATCAGAAGCCCGCGCCTGGAAAGTGGCCAGAATATCCTGGCTGATTAGCCTCGTTCTCGGTGCGGTCATTGTCAGTATTTTACCGTTGCGCGAAGTTGTCCCGTTTCTGATTCGTGATAACGGTACGGGTATTCCTGACGTCATTACTCGTTTGGATGTGGAAACGTTGACCACAGATGACGCCATGGATAAACATTTCATCAGTCAATATATCAAAACACGTGAAGGCTATTATTTCAACACCTTGCAACAAGAATATGAACTTACGCAAATGATGAGTAGTGATGAAGTTGCGAAGGATTATCGTAGCATTTATGAAGGTAAGAATGCACGTGACCAAAAATTAGGTAGTAGTAACACCGTTAAACCAGAAATCATTTCTATTGTGTTATCTAAAAAAGAAGTTGGTACGGATGGCCAAGCAAGCAATATTGCAACTGCCCGCGTTCGTTTAATTCAACGTAATTTGTCAACTGGAGAAGAAACGGCAAAAAATATTGTAGTTTCTTTAACTTATGAATATTTACCAGTGAAAAATATGGTTGAAGGGTTCCGCATGGATAACCCGTTAGGGTTTATTGTGACACATTACCGGGTAGATAATGAGGCTTAATATGCGCAAATTACTTTGTTTATTGCTTATCGTGTTCGGCACGGAAACTTACGCGGCTAGCACACCGATAAAATCAAAATATGATGACCGAATTCAATCACAAGTTTATAACGCGCTAGATGTGACAAAAGTCTATGCGAAAGATGGATATTCTTCTGTGATCGTTTTTGCTGAAGATGAACGTATTTCATACAAACATACTGGTTTTCAGGACGGTTGGGATATTACTGATAATGCAAATTTTGTGTTGATTAAGCCTTTGGCGGTCAAACAGCAAAGCAGTGAAGGTGAAAGCTATTTTGAACCGACCCCAGGGCAATGGAATACCAACTTATTCATCAACACTAATAAACGGACTTATTCTTTTGATTTGATTCTTGTCCCGGAAAATTCGACTTCCTCTTACCAGGTCAATTTCTCCTATCCGACGGAAAAAGAAAAGCAACAAGTCGCGCAACGTCAAAAAGATAAACGTGATCGTGAACAGCAAGCCATTGAAAAATCCTTGCAAAGTACCAAAACACCGAAAAATTGGGATTACGTAATGAAAGTTAAGGCTGGTAGCGAAACCATTACACCGAACTATGCGTACGATGATGGCATATTTACTTATCTTGGCTTTGCCCCGAATAAAACCTTTCCTGCAGCCTTCTTGTTAGAAGGATCCACGGAAAGTCTGTTAAATACCAATGTTAAACAAGACGGTAATTATCAGGTATTAGTCATCCAAAAAACAGCAGAAAAATTGGTGTTACGTAGCGGTGAAAAAGTGGTCGGCATTTACAATCAAAGTTACGGAAAAACACCGGTAACTTATAACACGACCATTTCACCAAATGTGGCAAGAGACGAACGATAGGAGGCAGAGATGAACGATAACAAAACCATTCAGCCGAAGGATGACAAAACGGAAACTGATTATCAACCGGAAGTCAGCAAAATTGCCAAACGCGGTAAAAACCAAAATTTATTTATTTTTCTGATTATTGCACTGCTTGCCGTGGCGTTTTTGGGTTATTCCTTTTTGAATAAAAAGGATACGCAACCGGCACAGGCTAAGGAAAAAGAAGAATTCGGTACGACAGTGCGTTCAAAAACATTTACGGCACCACCGGCAGAAATCCCGGCGATTTTAAATCCGGAGCCACAACCAATTTCTACCGCAACCGCTCCAGTAGAAAATCATAGTACGACAGAGGCGTTAGATATGCCATCCGCCCCCCGTTTAATCAAAGGATTGTCTCCGGGTACTATCGATGGCGAAACATTACAAGCCGTTTCAGATGTTCAGAATACAGATACAACTGACACGGTAACTAACCAACCACCGGAACCGGCAAAAGGCGATATGTTTGAAGATAACGTCAGCACGTTTAAAGCGGGTAAAGCTCATAAACTCCCGGTTAATGCTAATTTATTGTTGGCAAAAGGCACGTTTATACAATGTTCCTTACGCACAAAACTTGTTTCCACCGTAGCCGGCAATCTAGGCTGCGTTGTGGCAAACGATGTATATAGTGCAAACGGTACGGTATTACTGATTGAAAAAGGCTCTACTGTGTTTGGTGAATTCCGTAACGGTCAGATCCAACAAGGCGAAGAACGTTTATTTGTGGTTTGGAGTGAAATCCGTACACCGAAAAATATCATCATCAACATTAATTCCGGTGCAACGGACGAATTAGGCGGAACCGGTATTCCGGGCTATGTAGATAATCATTTTTGGGAACGTTTCGGTAATGCCATCATGTTAAGCATGATCACCGATTCAACCAGTGCATTATCTACTCAATTAGCCAAACGGGGTACATTTAATCCAACTGATACGGTGCAAGCCGGCTCGGAAATTGCACAAAGTATCCTGGAAAAAACCATTAATATTCCCCCTACGCTTTATAAGAACCAAGGGGATTTAGTGGGGATTTTTGTTGCACGAGATATTGATTTTGGCGATGTGTACGAATTGAAACAGAAATAGGAGGTATAAACCATGGTCATAAATTCTTCCGGAGATGTCTCAATTTCACTCCATGCCAACAAATTATTTGGTGAATTGCTTGAAGATGAAGCTATTACAGAGATTGCGATTAATCGCCCCCGTGAAATTTTCTTTGAAAAAAATGGTGTATGGTATTACCAGGAAGCAGCTCATATTACTTATGATCTCTGTGATTCTTTTGCACGTGCATTAGCAAAATATCGGTCTGATTATATTGGTGATATGAAACCGATTCTTTCTGCGGTACTACCGAACGGCGAACGAACACAGGTTATCACTCCTCCTGCATGCGAACGGGAAACCATCAGTATTACGGTGCGAAAACCCAATAAGTCTTTTTTTGACCTGGATTATTACATCAACAACGGCTTTTTTAGCCGTGTCATCAAGACGGAAAATCATTTATCAGAAGATGACCAACAATTATTGGAAATTTATCATAAAGGCGATTATGCGGAATTTCTTAAACAAGCGGTTATCTGTGGGAAGAATATTGTGATTGCCGGGGAAACCGGCTCCGGGAAAACTACTTTAATGAAAGCCCTGGTCGATTATATTCCGTTGCATGAACGCCTAGGCACCATCGAAGATACTCCGGAATTATTCTTACGCCAACATAAAAATTATTTCCACTTATTCTATCCAAGTGAAGCGAAAAACGGCGATTTAATCACAGCAGCCTCTTTACTGAAATCCTGCTTACGGATGAAGCCCGATCGTATTCTGCTTGCGGAATTACGCGGAGGGGAAACCTATGATTTTATCAATGTTGTTTCTTCCGGGCATAACGGCTCGATTACCTCTTGTCACGCCGGTTCGGTTGCTGAAACTTGGGAACGGCTTATCTTAATGACCTTGCAAAACGACCAGGGACGCACCCTCTCTTATGATGTGATCCGTCGTTTATTGCAACAAACCATAGATATTATCGTGCATGTTACAAATAGCCACGAATACGGCAGACATATGACGGAAATCTATTTTGATCCGCAGGCCAAACTGAACTCTCTCAAGGTGGATTAACTATGAAAAAAGCCAATATTGCGCTATTCCTGTTTGTCACAATGATTCCGACGTATTTTCTTACCGGGCTTTTACTTCTGTTGGCAAATAAAATTCGTCTGATTGAAGCGTTCAAGCGTTACTACCCTACTCTTACGCTGGATGCCATCCTGGGAAATTATCCGAAAATCTGGCAATCTCTCCTTATTAGTTTTGTAGTGAGCTTATTAATCATGCTTAAGCTATTCTATCAACCTAAAAAATCCCTTTATGGTAACGCTGAATTTGCCACAAAATCAGAAGTACAAAAAATGGGTTTATTGGAAGAAAAAAACGGGATTATCGTCGGCAAACTTGGTAATAAACTGCTTCGCTTTATCGGTGCGCAATTTGTTTCACTGGCAGCGCCGACACGGGGAGGTAAAGGCGTAGGGATTGTTATTCCAAATTTACTGGCATGGGAACAATCTGTGGTTGTGAAAGACATTAAAAACGAATGCTATCGTATCACCAGTAAATATCGACAAAAAATATTAGGGCAAAAAGTCTATCGCTTTGCCCCGTTTGACCGTAATACGCACCGGTTTAATCCGCTGGATTGTATTGATATGCGCGACCGAGCGCGCGCCGAACTCGATTTAAAAAATCAGGCTATGGGCTTATACCCGCTCACCGGCGACCCGGATAAAGACTTTTGGCAGCACCAGGCACAGAATCTTTTTGTAGCAACCACTTTTCTACTTTGGGATATGCGTCAAAAAAGCCTTACCGATATGACACTGACCTATGCCAATCTATTACGCTTACATGCCGGTTTTGATGAAACGCAAGAAGACGGTTCAATAGAACATATTGATTTTGCGCAACACGCGCGTTTATGCGTTCAATCCGGCATTGCTCACCCAACAACTGCCGATAAACTTAATATTTATTTAATGGCGTGCGAATCCGGTAAGACAAAAAGTAGTATCGATTCAACCTTTATTATCCCATTAACCATTTTTCAAAATGAAATTGTTGAACACGCTACCTCTGCCAGTGATTTTGATTTACGCGCTTTACGCCGGGAAAAAATCACGATTTATTTCCACATTTCGGCAAATGATTTAATCCTGGCTCCGCAAGTCGCTAATCTGTTTATGAGCATGGTTATTGCTAACAATATTGACGAACTACCGGAAACCAACCCAACATTAAAATATCAGTTATTACTACTAATGGATGAGTTTACTGCCGTCGGTATGTTGAGCATTATCAATAAATCGGTAGGGTTTATCGCCGGTTATGGTTTACGCCTATTGATTATTTATCAATCACAAGGGCAACTTCGTGCTGATAAGCCTAATGGTTACGGTAAAGATGGTGCTAAAGCTATCCTGGATAATATCGCCTGTAAAATCCTGTACGCCCCGGATAACCAGGAGGACGCAGAGGAATATTCAAAAGTGCTGGGCAATCGTACTGTAGATAAATTAAGCCATAGTCGCGGAAAAACGTCCAGTCACAGCATTACCGACCACGGGCGACCGTTGCTTTTACCGCAGGAGTTCAGATTAATCGGGGAATTTAAAGAGGTGGTGATGTTAAACAACAGTAAACCGATTCTATGTAATAAGGCCGTGTATTACAACGACCCTTATTTCATCGATAAATTGAAAGCGGTTTCCCCACAACTCCGTGCATTAGGCAAGAAATTACCGACTAAAGCGCAACTGGAAAAAGCCATGTTCAGTGGTGAGCTTTCCGCCCAATCTATTTAATCCACAAAAACTGTGAATAACCAGGAGGATAATATGAAAAAATTTTTAATTATGAATACGTTAATCCCTGTTTGCTTTTTAAGCGCATGCAGCTCATCACCGCCTTTACCGCCACAAATCGATGAAGACGCCCCGGCAATCTATTTAAATAATCAGGTGTACCGACAAACACCAACTGCAACAGTGCCAAAAAACGCCGGCGATCATAATGGGCAACCTTGGGTATATCAATATGTGAACTTAGATAGAAACGATTATGTGAATGAAACAGAAAAAGTTCGTTTTTTCTACTTTGCTCATCATGCAGATAGTATTGAAATCTACGGTCAGCCAGCGCGTACCGAAGCCTATAAATACTGGTTACAGGCAAATGGGGTAAGCGCCAACATCAGCACACACCCAAAAGACTTGTTAAAAAATAATGTTAATATTACTTTCAGAAGAGGAGTTAAAAATGAAAAAGCCCTTTAAAATCGCTGTGATATGTCTTGCCTTATGCAGTATGAGCCAGGTAAGTCATGCTGTAGATGAATTAACCGGTGATACGAAAACCGCTTGTGAAGCTCTACTCTGCTTATCATCACCAAAAGACGCGGCGAAAACGCCGGAATGTCATCCGCCGTTAAATAAGTTCTATTCAATTCGGGCTAAAAAAGCACACGAAACATTAAAGAAACGTCGTAATTTTTTAAAATTGTGTCCAGATTCTAACGAGGACTCTATTAATCAAGCGTTATCGAGCAAATGCGCCCGCAAGCCGTTTAGTCGAAGATGTATGTTTAAATAAAAACATAAACACACTTAAGAATAAAAGCATAAATATTGATTTATGCTTTTATTTTTGCTATTATGCAAGAACAATAATCTAGGAGGAAGGTATGTTTGAATCTACAACAAATATTTTCGATAAAACAAATATCGATAGTGCAATAAACTACATATTACAATCTGATGAATATCAATTCTGCGTCACAGGAGCACATGGAATAGGTAAATCCTATTTGCTTAAACAACTTAAACAAATAGATGATTCATCAATTTTAATTGATGTTGATTTATCTAATGAAAGCTGGTCATCAGATATTAAAAAAGCAATAAGAGATATAACGACAGGTCAGCAGAATGCACATTATTTACTTCTTGATCTCTCTATGAACCCTTTCTATAGTGATGGTATTTATGAAAAATACATTTATCCCTTTGCGAAGATGTGTAAAAAATTGGGTTGTAAGTTAGTTATAACTCTTTACCCAAGTGAATTAAATTTGGGGCAACCAAAGGTAAGTTCCGTCTTTGATATTATTAATCTTAGTAAAATTGAGGATACGCAATAAGTACAAGATATTAGTTTGATTCTATAAAAAAATAAAAGCATAAATCAATATTTATGCTTTTATTTTTATAATGATATGGAATGCCCAGCTATATTACAAATTCCCGCCCTTTCGCCAGGAACGCAGAAATATAAACCACGTCATCGCGCACAATAAATTTTACACTATGCCCGTTCTTAACCGTATAGATATGAAATCGATCGTCATTATAGGCGGTCGCTACATAGGATAGCTTTTGAGTCAGCTCTCGAATTTCCCGGTGAAAGCGAAAGGACACTTCCCGGCTCTGACTGTCATACAAAATAAAGCGGGCTTTTTCTAAAAGCTGTTGTTCCGCTTCTTCCGTCCAAACTACCGTATAATCCAATTTCATTTTAAGTCCAACACTTTTTCCAGGTTAGCTAAAACTTCTTCATTGGATTTGACTTTAATTTCTCCCCTGTCGATTTTGGCAAAAAACAGGCTTTCTTCGGAAAGCGTGACTTTTTGCGGTAAGTAATCGTCTTTACGGTAAGATTCTTGCGCATTTAAGCTCATCGTGATTCCCTCGCTAAAAAGTTAGTCATCATCATAGATAAAACCGGTAACAATAGCAACTCATTAGCATAAAAACATATTTACGCAAAAACGCAAATATGACTATTTTAGCGCGTAAAACAAATATGTTTTTATGTAAAAATATAAAAAAATAAATATTGATTTATGTTTTTTGTGTTTGGTATAGTTATTCCCGTGGTAACACAAAAAAGAAACCTCTGATAGCGGTCACTATCAGAGGTTGGCACATAACTTATATCCCAGCAAGGAGTACAAATCATGCAACTTAATCATATCATTATCTCTCTTCTTATCGCAAGCCAAACTGGCAGACCGGTACACATCCCGGCGATGAAAGGCAAAGAATTTGCCGAATTCATGTCATTGTTACGCATTGCATTACAGTCTTAATTATTAAAGGAGGCCCTTTATCATGAAAGTTATATCTGTTTTAAGTCAGAAAGGTGGCAGTGGTAAAAGCACGCTTTCTATCAATATTGCCCGCTGCCTGCAACTTAAAGGCTTTGATGTCGCATTAATTGATACCGACCCACAAGCGTCCGCGCGTGAGTGGAATGCGCTTGCCGGTGATGATTTTTTCCCGGTGTTTGCTTGTGATAAAGGGCTCTCTGAAAAAGAAATCCGAGCACTTGGTCGCCAGGCAGATTTTTTAATTATTGATGGTGCGCCACGTATTGAAAAAGCCATGACCGATTCGATTAAACTTGCCGATTACATTCTGATCCCACTGAAACCATCACAATTTGATATTTGGGCATGCAAAGATTCGATAGAGTTGGTGCAAGCACGTATGCAAATTGATGATAAGCTCAAAGCAGGGTTAGTCATCAGTCAAACGAATAAGCAGACAAATTTAGCTAAAGAAGTTATTGAATTTATCAACGAAAACTTTGAAATACCGTTATTAGAGGGGAGTACGGCGGTACGCGTCAGCTATGCAGAAGTCTTAAGTTCCGGTAATACGGTTTTTGAAAGTCAATCTAAAGAAGCGAAAGCAGAGATTAATCAAATCACAAATGAAATTTTAACTGCACTAGGAGTTCAATATGAATAAATTAACAAAAGGCACACTAAGCAAATCCGGGCTTTCTATGGGTAGCATTGAAAAAACGGCTATGCCACAGCTCAAAGAGGAAGTAACTATTGCCGAACAACGAACTACCATCATGATTCCGGTGGATGTTTACAAAGCAGCGAAGAAATACGCGTTACTTAATGATATTAAGTTGAAAGAGTATTTTAATGACTTACTTAGTAAGGATTTAAAAGAAAAAGGCATGTTATAAATATTTATACAAAAATATAAATATTTTTAAGCATAAAATGGAAAAGTGAACATGAATACTGTAAACGAACTAAAAAAAGTATTGGATTCGAAGCGTCCGCTTGACCCGGTTACGACAAAATCTTTACAAGATGATTTTATGTTGCGTTATAACCAAGCGTCTAATGCGATTGAGGGCAACCAGCTCACTTTAATTGAAACCCGGGTATTACTGGAAAATGGGATTACGGCCAAGGGGAAACCGTTTAAAGATCACCTGGATGTAATCAACCACAGGGAAGCCATTAATTACCTATTGGATATAGTGAAAGCGAAAGAATCACTATCCGAACGCCATATTAAAGAATTTAATGCGTTGTTACTGAAAGGCACAGAGAAAGAAATTTATGCCGGCAAATACCGCAGTGTACCGGTAATGATTCAAGGTGCGGAGCATATTCCCCCACAGCCTTATTTGTTACAAAACGCCATGGAACGATTGATTGAACAAAATCGCCTGGATAAAGAAAACCAAACGCCGGCACTTGAACGAATTGCGAAACTCCATGCGGATTTTGTTGGGATTCATCCTTTCGTTGATGGCAACGGGCGCACCGGGCGTTTAATTATGAATCTTGAACTGATGAATGCCGGTTACAGTATCGCCATTATTGAGCCGACGGATAGGGAAAACTATTACAACGCGCTAGCAAAGGCAGATAAGGGCGATTATCAAGCCATTACCCGGTTACTCAAAGATTCCGTACAACGTTCGATAGAACGTGAATTACAGGTAATCTATCCGCAGTGGCAAAAGGATTATCCTAAACTTGCCTATGAAGTTGCGAAAAAAAAGGAAATAGCCGAAAAAAAGCCTGAAATTTCCTTAAATAAGGAACAGGAGAGGACACTATGAGTTATTATCTTTGCAATTATGGGATGATTTTTTAAGTTTTGAAAAAAGGAGTATTTATGAAAGGCTATGGATATATTGTAGAAAAACGATATTCATCTAAATTCTTAGGCAACGCGAAAGAGATAAAGTATAACTAAGAGGATGTAACAACTAAACTCCTATCTAAATTTAAACTCTAAAATTCCAAAAACGGATCGGTTTTTATAACCGCGTTTATAATCATCTTTAACAGATAATTTCTAGAGGATTATTTGGATTACAGCTTCCTTTCTTTCGCTATGCTTATCAATACAGCAGAATTTGTTAATTCATTTGGTAATTTTTTTTCATTTGCTATATAGCTTAAATATAGCCTAATGGCGTCAGAAACGGTTAATCCCATTTTTCGTAGTTCTTTAGCGGCTTGATTTTTCAGCGCCCTACTTGTGCGAACTCTAATTGAAATATCTGAATCTGTCATATGTCCTCATTGTATCCTTCTTGTGGGTATGGGTCAATAATAAAATACCATAAAAATGAGTTTTTTTAACTTAAAAAATAGATCTTTCTTGATCTTTTTTGTGCATAAAGAGTAGAATAGGGAGCATTAACTTGCTTTCTGCTCAAGAAATGAGATTTGAGGCGAGAGGAAACTGAAAAAGAAAAAGCACCTCGGCAAAGGTGCTTATTCAAGAAGTGTGTTTTAACGAACTCTACCAAAGCAACGTTTGAAACACGATTAATAAAATCAGTTAGTATTATACTGGGCTGAATGTTATTTGCAATAGTTTTAAACTAAATTTTTACATTGTGAGTACTTTAAAATCGTGATTCAAATGTTGCTTAACAAGAAATAGCAACAATGAAGATTAAACGTAAAAAAATCAACAGAACATTCGGCTTTAAGTCATCAAAACGAGCTGTCAACTATGAGAAGGCCGCGAAGAAAAAACATCGCAATCTTACTCCTTTCTTTACTCAAAATCTCCAGAGCCGGGAATTTGCTTATACAACGTGGTTTTTCCTGCAACGTTGTGAAACCCATAATTTCAATAAGAATCCTTACTTGAACGCTTTACGATTAAGTAAATATCAGCGTGAGACTATCCGCCGGGAACGTCGGGAAGTCCTTTCTGTTTTGTTGCCAACGCTTATTACGTACTGTGACTTTTCTCCGGCAAGCGATTATCTCTTTGAAGTCCGCTCAAACGTCGAACATATCGCTAATATGTGTAATCAGGCTTATGTATCGTGGGATAAGAACGGTAAAAATCGAGTGCGTTACGATACGGTACTCAATGCTATTCAAATGTTGGAAGACGCTGAATTGATTACTGTATTACGTGAGTATGACCGATTGGGACAAAAGCATAAACCAATGCGGATTTTCTTAAACGTTGAATTCTTTTTAATGTTCAACATTACAGAGAAAGAATTAAGAAAAATCCTGGTCGATTTCCATAAATATCAATTTGTGAACAATCGTGTAAATCAAACATTCGAGCGTTATAAAAAACATCTAGACAAACTGGAAAATAAAGGTGTGGCTGGTATTAAACAGCACTATTCATTAAAAAACTTACTCATCAAACGCCGAAAGGATTTGTTAGGCGAGCACGTCATTAAATTTGTTTCTCAACGTAAGCCGGTAAATTATCTTGATTTAGACATTGAAAGCGACGTTTTTAAACCTTGTTTTCGTTCGTTTGCCGACTGTAACACAACGGAAGAAGTACAAAAACTCCGCAAGCGTCTATATGACAAGGAGCGAATAAGACAACGAGCGCGAGAAAAAGCGGCAAACGATATTTTGTACCGGAAAGCCCTCAAAGAAAGCTACATGACCGATTTACAACATTACGCCTCTTAATTTAATCATCTTTTTTCAGTTGATGGCTTGGTTTTACTAAGTCACGACTCAACACATCTACCAATATAAAAATGCTTATAATTTAGGCTATTTCATCTACTTTATTTTTATTTCAGAGTAAAGATTGCATTGATACTAACCAAATTTTGCTAAATTCATGCGGCATTGTGAGTAAGTTGTGTGTTTGTTGTTAGGTAAATATTATTAAATTCGCCCTTAATTTCGGCACTAAACGTTATTCCATAATTTATTTTTAAATATAAAAATAAGGAACAGAAAATCTGCGATTTTCAAATAATAGGACCCTTGCTACCGCAAGGGCAAAATACACTCCGACCCAATATTCATTGGGTAACAGTATGCAACCAGTTTAAGAAATTTGCTCCTGTGCTTATCAAGGTCAAGCCCTCCGGGTTGGCTACGCCAAACCTTGACAATCACCCGCAAATTCTTAATGGTTTAGCATACCGTTACCCCCTCATTTGTGCTAAAGCACGATATAAACAAAAAGTGCGGTAAATTTCTACCGCACTTTTATTCTAATATGTTTAGTAATATTTATGTTTTTACATAAATATTATCTTTCCTTCTCTTGTTCTTTGATAGGTTCTTTTTGAAAGGCGAGCTGCGCCTTCAATTTATGATATGCTTCCACTGCATTTGACTTCATGGATTCATCAAAAGATTTATAGCCCTGATGTTGGCCAAACGTGATGATGTGATTGTTATGTTGAACAGCTTCTTTTGATGGAGATTTATCCAAGGTTAATTCTTTGTCATGTAGTGTAATGTAATTTGATACTTTTACAGCCGTTTTTATAGCGTCTTTAAAATCATCATTTGTCAGTTTGCCCGCCATAATCCACCCGCGCAAATATGCCAACGAATTTTTTTCATCGGAAAAATCTCGTTTAGGATTTTGCACGGCAATTTGATATTTCCTGGAAAGTAACATTGATGAAATTTCGGCGATAAGTTCTTCCTTGGCGTATTCTTTTGAATTCATATCAAAAGAAAGTTTCCTATTTAGTCTGGACGGGTGAGAAGTTGCATGAGACGCTTCATGTAGAAGTGTGCCGTAGTACTCTTTTTTGCCTTTGAACTGTGCCTTATCTGGAATCACGATGAGATCTAAATCCGGTTGATAGTAAGCCTTATTACTAAACTTTTCCTCAACATTAATATTCATGTTTCTAACAAGTTGTTCTATCCGTTCTATGTTATATAGATCGCGCTTTTTTCGGTCTTCTATTGTGATTTCCGGCGGGGTATATGGAGGGAGTCCGGTTGTTTGTTGAGCATTAAAAACAATGTAATATTTTGCTATATAGCCATCAATTATTTCTACTTCTCTTTGATTTTTCCCTTCTTGGTCAAGAATCGGATTACCGTTTTGGTCTTTTTTAATTCGTTCAATTTTATTCGTATAAAATTGTATCAATCGACCCTTTTCACCTTTCTTAACTTGTCCTCCGAGGGCTTTAATTTGCTTATAAGTAAACCATCGAGGATCATCATACGGGGAAAAATAAAGATTTAACTCATTAATGCCGGAGTATGGTCTGCCTGTATTTCCATTTTGGGGATATATATCAAAACTATTCCAGCGTTTTTCCCATTTTGAATCATTATTAATAATGGCATTACGTATTGTTTCCGCTAACCGATCTTCATAATCTGCGCGAATATCTTTTTTCTCTGCCATATCTTCTTCCTCATAAACTAATCGTCTGAATCGATTTCCGGATCAACTGCCTCTATATCAATTCCTGATGTATCCAAATCATAGATAACACCATCATCGGATAAATCCTTGTTGATTTCGTCTAAATCAGATTGGCTAATTGGTCGCGTTGTCATTTTTTTCTCCTTCATCAATACATAAAAAATGAACTACTTTAAAGTCATCATCTTTGAAGTTATTAATCAAGAATTCTCTAAAGTCTGCTTTAAAAGTTGGATTACTTTCGCATTTTTCCTTGATCATTAAATATGCTTTATAAGCCTTATCTTTATCATACTTAATCTTGTTTTCCTGTTCCTGCTTGATACGTAATTTTTCTTTTTTCTCCTCTAGTCTTAACTGCTCTCTTAACTTTTCGATTTTAGAATTTGTAATCTTCATGATTATTACCTTTTTGTTAAAAATATGTGTACCTATAGCTTGTCGCGCTACGCTTTTATCGCCGATGGCGACCGTGTGGAAAAATTGTGCAAAACTGCTTGCAGTTTTACACCGAATTTTACCACACTTAAAAGCTATTTTCGAAAATTATACACAGTCACTTACGCTCGCTTGCGCTCACTATTCGGGATAAGAAATTTTTGGGCTTTTTTTAGAGCTCCAAAAATTTCTTACCACTCATCCGTTCTTGTGCATAATTTTCGAAAATTTACCGCACTCCGAATCACTGAAATCTTTGTTATCAATTTTATCTGTATCGTGCTTTAGCACAAATGAGGGGGTAACGGTATGCTAAACCATTAAGAATTTGCGGGTGATTGTCAAGGTTTGGCGTAGCCAACCCGGAGGGCTTGACCTTGATAAGCACAGGAGCAAATTTCTTAAACTGGTTGCATACTGTTACCTCTGATAGTATCACTATTAGCTTAAATCTTCTACATTTCTTTGCGTAAATCTGAGTTTTGTGTTAGATTTAAGTCCATGTTCTTTAGAGGAATAATGCAGGATAGCGACAAGCGCCTTAAAGTGATACACCTTAGAAAAATAATGTAGCATGATTTCAAACAAAAATTGTAGAGTTATTATAACGTTAAATAACTCTTTAAGAAAAAAATTAGATGAAATTTGTGATAAAACTGGAAATAGTTTAAGTAGTTTAGTTGCTAAAGTTTTATCAAATTATTTTTCTGATGATGTAATGTTTATTGAAATGCTTCCGCCTCGTGAACTAGAAAAGAAGCAAATTAGAATAAGTCTTACACTTTCTGAAATTTCTGCATTGGAAATGCACTCAGAAAATCATGGATTTTCGATTAGTGAGGAAATTGTTTTTAGAGTTTTATCTACACTTTCTAACGAACCTAAACTTTTGAATGATGAATTATCTGAAATCATAAAGTTAAGAACAGCATTAAATCAAGTTGGGCGAAACGTTAATCAGATTGCTAAAAAATCATCTAAAGACATAAACGAAAAGGAACTATTAATAGCATTGAAAAATACTCAATTTTGGATTGATAAATTGGATAAAAAACTTGATGAATTAATTTCAAAAACGGTGGATAGATGGGCGTTCGTATCGAAAAAGAATGGTTAGTTAGAAGAGCTAAAAAAGATTCTTCAATTTCTTATTCTAGTAATAAGAAATTTAGAGAATCTAGCTATTCCTATAATGCTTCATCCAAACCAAAAGCACTACGTAATTTACAAAAATCTAATGAGGTTATGGTTAAAATTACAAGCAGCGGAAAGAATCTTAAAGCTATCAAGTCACACATGGATTATATTTCAAGAAATGGTGAGATTCAGTTAGAGGATGAACAAGGATTAGTTTATAAAGGTCGTGAGGAAGTGCGCGAGCTTAGAGATTATTTGCGTGATAATGGTGTTAAAATCAAGAAGAAAAATGAGCTTAAACGCGAGTATCGCCAAACGATGAATATTGTTTTTTCTATGCGTGATAAAAGCATTCCGGAGGAAAAAATTAAGAAGGCTGTTAAAGCCACTTTGAAAAAATTATATCCTGATAACATGTTCGTATTGGCTTGTCATGGTGATACGGATAATCCTCATTGTCATGTCATTTTAAAAATCGCCGATAACAATGGAAATCGAGTTAATATCAATCTTCATGATTTACAAGAAATCAGAACGTATTTTGCAAGATACCTTAATTCATTAAGCGTTGAGGCTAAAGCAACGCCGTTTAAAAAATCCATTAATAAATTACCTAGCCGAGCTGTCGAAATTGTCGATTTTGGTAAAGATTTTTATCACCATAAGCCTGAAAATAAAATGAGTTATTTTGTGACGTATAAGGCGCAAAATGGCAAAAATGTGACGATATGGAGTAAAACATTAGAGCAAAGTTTATTATCCTCAGATGTTAAACGTGGTGATGTTATATCGCTTAAAATCAGTCACATTGAAAAAGTTGCTTTACCTCGATTCATAAATGATAAATCGGGAAATATGAGTAATGAAATTATCTTGAATCGTAAGTATTGGAAAGCCGATATTGTTGAACGGTATAAAGGATTATCGTACAAGGCTGATCCATTAATTGAATATCAACGTGCAAGACGATTATCAATGCTGAATGCTTTAAATCAACAAGAACGCATTGCTAAGAGTAATGAAAAAGCCCTTTCTCCGAAAGAGCGTTATGAGCAAAATAAACGTAAACTATTAAGTGAACGTAAATTGCCGTCTGCACAAGAACGTTTTAGGTAGATTTTATAATGCTTTAGGGCGTAAATCCTCGATAATATCACTAGGAAAATAGGCATATATACTTGACTGTGATATGCCTAATTTTTCTGCTATTTTTTTT
>NZ_JAPWBP010000011.1:0-43036 GCF_041433495.1 Haemophilus sp. 27098_8_127 | reverse complement strand
CTTTCACATCAATAATTACTACTTCTGATTGAGATCCTAAGCGCATTGGAATGCCCCAGAAGCCGTAACCTGAAGTGACAAAAACATGTGGATTGCCAATTTTTTCATGACCATAATCCAGACGATATATCATTTTCGTGATTAAACTAGCGGGGAATATTTGCCCTTTATGCGCATGCCCTGAAACTTGAATATCAAGCGGGAGTGAAGCGTGTTTTTCAATATCCGTTGGACGGTGATCTAATAGAATAACAGGTAAGTCAGTATTCACTTGTTTTAATAACGCCTCAGTATTTGGTCTATCGTGAGCAAGATTGTCATTTCGTCCAATCAGTACCAATTCATTATTTAACGTTAATGTTTCATCTCTTAACACAGTGATACCAGCTTTACGAATTTCTTGATCAATTCGATCTTGGTCTCCAAATAAGTCATGATTGCCTAGTGTGGCATAAACGCCCATCGGGGCCTTGAGTTTTGCCAGATGAGGTTGCATTTTTTCGGCTAAATAGGCATTGACGTTATCGTCCATAATATCGCCAGGCAATAAAATGATATCAATCTTTTCCTGCTGCATAATATCAGCCAGTTTATCCAATTCTTTCCCACCGAATAATTTGCCTAAATGAAGATCGCTTGCCATGCCAATTCGCAGCGGTTTAATAGGCTTATCTAGCGTGATTTCATAATGAATAACACGGGTAACATAGGCGTTATACACACTTAAAGTAATGATGCCAATAAATAAAACGGGGTAAGCAATGCGCAAAGTGCGGTCGATTTTGCTGATGGATTTAGATTTTCGGAAAAGAAAATGAATACCTCCGACGGCGATACTCGCAAAGGCTGAAAAAAGAAGCAGCGCGAGCACTAAAGCAATAAGTCGAAATGCCGTAAAAAGCTTTAAAAAATGACAAATAACTAAGACATTAGGAAGCAAAAAACTGGTAAAAGTGATAGTTCGTCTTGCCTTTTGGGAGAGTGGTTTGTTCAGCCACCAAATCAGAGTTTTATTAAAAATATAAATCAGCAGTTGTAACAAAATAATAGCTGCCGTAAATATAAAGTAATAACGAGTTTCCATTAGCGATTCCTAAATAAAAGTGCGGTCATTTTTAACCAAGTTTTGAAGTGTGGAATAATAAATTTCTCTGTTCCCAAAGGCAAATTTTTTCGCTAAAATGCGGCTCGTTTTAGTTAATTTAAGAAGGAAAATCCAATGTTTGGAAAAGGCGGTTTAGGCGGCTTGATGAAACAAGCCCAACAAATGCAAGAAAAAATGCAAAAAATGCAGGAAGAAATTGCCCAATTAGAAGTAACAGGCGAAAGCGGTGCGGGTTTAGTAAAAATCACGATTAATGGTGCGCACAACTGCCGTCGTATTGAGATCGATCCTTCTTTAATGGAAGACGACAAAGAAATGTTGGAAGATTTAATCGCTGCAGCATTCAACGATGCAGTCCGTCGTGCAGAAGAATTGCAAAAAGAAAAAATGGCTTCTGTGACCGCAGGCATGCCATTGCCTCCAGGAATGAAACTTCCATTTTAATTCATTGTGTGTGTGAATTTACACGTTCACACACCATTCATTTTCTCCCATCATAAATATTATGCAAAGCAGTCCACTTTTAGAACATCTTATTGAAAATCTTCGTTGCTTGCCGGGTGTTGGCCCGAAATCAGCGCAGCGCATGGCTTATCATCTCTTACAGCGCAATCGTAGTGGTGGGATGAATTTAGCACGTGCATTAACGGAAGCGATGTCTAAAATTGGACATTGTTCACAGTGTCGCGATTTTACCGAAGAAGAAACGTGCAATATTTGTAACAATCCTCGCCGTCAAAATTCAGGTTTGCTTTGCGTGGTGGAAATGCCGGCGGATATTCAAGCCATTGAACAAACAGGCCAATTTTCTGGGCGTTATTTTGTCTTAATGGGGCACTTATCGCCTTTAGATGGTATTGGTCCAAAAGAGATTGGTTTAGATTTATTGCAAAAACGTCTGGTTGAAGAATCTTTCCACGAAGTGATTTTAGCGACCAATCCAACGGTGGAAGGCGATGCCACAGCCAATTATATTGCTGAAATTTGCCATCAACATAATATTAAAGTAAGCCGTATTGCTCACGGGATCCCTGTTGGTGGGGAATTAGAGACCGTGGATGGCACCACTTTAACCCATTCTTTCTTAGGTCGTCGTCAGATCGACTAATCTTATGCGCCTGTTTATTGCCGAGAAACCCAGTCTTGGGCGAGCTATTGCCGACGTCTTGCCAAAACCTCATCAACGGGGTGATGGTTTTATTAAATGCGGCAATGATGATGTTGTGACTTGGTGCGTGGGGCATTTGCTCGAGCAGGCTGAACCCGATGCCTACGATCCAAAATTCAAACAATGGCGTTTAGAACATTTACCCATCATTCCTGAAAAGTGGATTCTGTTACCGCGAAAAGAAGTGAAAAAACAACTTTCCGTGGTAGAAAAACTCATTCATCAAGCCGATGTTTTAGTTAACGCAGGAGACCCGGATAGAGAAGGGCAGTTGCTGGTGGATGAAGTGTTCAGCTATGCCAATTTATCAGCGGAAAAACGTGATGGCATTTTGCGTTGTTTGATTAGCGATCTTAACCCAAGCGCGGTGGAAAAAGCCGTACAAAAGCTCCAACCGAATCGTCATTTTATTCCATTAGCCACCTCTGCACTGGCGCGTGCTCGTGCGGATTGGCTTTATGGTATTAATATGACCCGCGCTTATACCATTCGTGGTCGCCAAGCGGGTTATGATGGTGTGCTTTCCGTTGGGCGAGTACAAACTCCCGTATTAGGTTTGATTGTTCGCCGTGATTTGGAAATTGAAAATTTCCAACCAAAAGATTTCTATGAAGTGTTGGCATGGGTGAAAGAAGAAAAAACGTCTGAAAATCCAACCGCACTTTTTTCTGCACTTTGGCAACCAAGTAAGGCTTGTGAAGACTACCAAGATGAAGATGGTCGCGTACTGTCTTTAGGCTTAGCCGAAAATGTGGTGAAACGCATTACTGATCAACCTGCTGAAGTGACAGAATATGTGGATAAGCGCGAGAAAGAAACGGCGCCTTTGCCTTATTCGTTGTCAGCATTGCAGATTGATGCGGCAAAACGTTTTGGGATGTCGGCACAGAGCGTGTTAGATACCTGTCAGCGTTTATATGAAACCCATCACTTGATTACCTATCCGCGTTCTGATTGTCGCTATTTGCCAGAAGAGCATTTTGCTGAACGACATAAAGTGATGAATGCGATTTCACAGCATTGTCAGACTTATCAAACCCTGCCATCGGTGGTGGATAGCGAGCAACGTAATCGTTGTTGGAATGATAAAAAAGTGGAAGCGCACCATGCGATCATTCCGACGGCGAACACACGCTCGATCAATTTAAGTATTGATGAACACCGTATTTATGAACTTATTGCGCGTCAGTATTTATTGCAGTTTTGCCCAGATGCGGAATATCGTAAAAGCAAAATTACCTTAAGTATTGCAGGCGGTACTTTTGTGGCACAAGCACGTAACTTGCAAACTGCGGGTTGGAAAGAGTTGCTTGGCAAAGAAGACGAAGATGAAAATCAAGAACCGCTATTGCCGATCGTGAAGAAAGGGCAGATCCTGTATTGTGAACGAGGCGAAGTGGTGAGCAAAAAAACGCAACCGCCAAAACCATTTACCGATGCGACGTTGCTTTCCGCCATGACGGGGATTGCGCGCTTTGTGCAAGATAAAGAATTGAAAAAAATTCTGCGTGAAACCGATGGACTAGGAACAGAAGCTACGCGTGCGGGCATTATTGAATTGCTATTTAAACGAGGCTTTTTGACCAAAAAAGGACGCAATATTCACAGCACAGAAACGGGTCGGATCCTCATTTCAGCTTTGCCGGATATTGCTACGCAACCTGATATGACGGCACATTGGGAAGCGCAATTAACGGATATCAGTCAAAAACAGGCGAGTTATCAGCAATTTATGTTTACACTTAATCAAATGCTGCCGGATTTAGTGCGTTTTGTTGATTTCACTGCATTACGTCGTTTAAGTCAGATTTCAAAAGGTTTAAGCACACCAGCAACGAAACGAAAAAGAGCGGTCAAAAAATCGGAAGATTTAAACGCTGAAAATTGATTAAACTTAATACAATTAAGTAAAAAAAATGGGAAAGCGCTTGCGAAAAGCGTGAATTTTATATAACATTTGCTCCCAGTTTTCTTGCGAAATCGCAATTTAGAGAAGAAAGAATAATGTACAATATTTTATTATTTGTTTATGTATTAATTTGTATCGCCTTAATCGGCTTTATCCTTGTTCAACAAGGTAAAGGTGCAAACGCAGGTGCGTCATTTGGCGGCGGTGCATCAGGTACGATGTTTGGTTCTGCTGGTGCAGGTAACTTTTTAACTCGTACCAGTGCAATCTTAGCAACTGGCTTTTTTGTGATTGCTTTAGTGTTAGGTAATATTAACTCTCACCGTGGCAACGTACAAAAAGGTTCGTTTGACGATTTATCTCAAACTGCTGAACAAGTTCAACAACAGCAACAACAAGTTGCTCCAGCAGTTGAAAACAAAAATAATGATATTCCGCAATAAGGAATAAAAACAGAATAAACGCTCTGGTGGTGGAATTGGTAGACACGCTATCTTGAGGGGGTAGTGGCCGCAGGCCGTGCGAGTTCAAGTCTCGCTCAGAGCACCAACTATAAACCGACTTAATCAAGTCGGTTTTTTTTTCGCCTAAAATTTGTTTAGAGCGCTAGTTATTATCCCCTGTTTTGGTTACAATCGGTCAATTTCTTTTTTTAGAAACTCATTAGGAGAGCACTATGAACTTCCCTCAAATCGCCCAACAAGTGATTGATAAACTTGGCGGAAAAGAAAACATCGCCACCGCAGCACATTGCGCAACGCGTTTACGTATTGTGTTAAACGATGAAAGCAAAGTGGACAAAGAAGGTATTGATAACATTGAAGGCGTGAAAGGGCAGTTTGCTGTCGCTGGTCAATATCAAATTATCTTCGGTTCTGGCACAGTGAATAAAGTCCATGCTGAACTTACCAAATTGCTTGGTATCGGCGATGTGAGCAAAGCCGAAGTGGCAGAAGCGGCGTCAGGCAATCAAAACTTATTGCAACGTTTGGTGAAAGGCTTAGCCGATATTTTCGTGCCAATCATTCCGGCAATCGTAGCAGGCGGTTTGTTAATGGGTATTCACTCCATGCTTACAGCGAAAGGTTTCTTCGTTGATGAATTAAGCGTGATTGATATGTACCCAGGTCTTGCGGATTTGGTGGATTTTATTAATACCATCGCGAATGCACCATTTGTATTCTTACCGGTATTACTCGGTTTCTCAGCGACCCGTAAATTCGGTGGTAACCCATTCTTAGGGGCAGCGCTTGGGATGTTGTTGGTTCACCCTGCATTAGCAGATGGTTGGAACTACGCATTAACCCTTGCTCAAGGCAAAATCCAATACTGGAATGTATTCGGTCTTGAAATTGAAAAAGTCGGCTATCAAGGCACGGTTATCCCAACATTAGTTTCTGCTTGGGTATTAGCAACCTTAGAAAAAACCTTCCGTAAGTTTGTGCCTTCTTACTTAGATAACCTCATTACCCCATTATTCTCGCTCTTTATTGCGGGTTTCTTAGCATTCACTGTAATAGGTCCAATTGGTCGTGAAGCAGGTTCATTAATTGCAGCAGGCTTAACTTGGTTATATGACACCTTAGGCTTCGTTGGTGGCGCGATCTTTGGGGCATTCTATGCACCAATCGTTATCACAGGTATGCACCAAACCTTCATTGCGGTTGAAACGCAATTATTAGCTGAAATGGCAAATACAGGCGGTACCTTTATTTTCCCAATCGCCGCAATGTCAAACATCGCACAAGGTGCGGCCTGTTTAGGTGTGGCAGTGGCATTAAAAGATCCAAAAGTACGCGGTTTAGCGGTACCATCTGGTATTTCTGCATTATTAGGGATTACTGAACCGGCAATGTTCGGGGTGAACTTACGTTATCGTCAGGCTTTCTTTGCGGCGATGATTGGGTCAGGTCTTGCAAGTGCCTTTATCGCATTCTTCAATGTAAAAGCCATTGCATTAGGCGCAGCAGGTTTCTTAGGTATTCCATCTATTAAACCAGATAGCCTTGCAATGTATAGCATTGGTATGGTGATTTCATTTGTGGTGGCATTTACGCTTTCAGTCGTTTTCGTGAAACGCGCACAAGCAAAAGCATAATCAAAATAAAAATAAAAAGCACGAGTTTAACCTCGTGCTTTTTTGTTTGTAAAAATGCGTCTAAAAATGACCGCACTTTCTTTCAGTGAGAATTAGCCTTCTCGACAGTTTAACCAAGTGCTTTTCATACCTTGATTATTCTTGTAATACACAGAATTATTTTCACGTGCGATTAAATCAACATAACTGCCATCAATCGGCTCATAAGAGCGATAAATCACTTCAAAGCGATTTCCGCGTGCATTTAAGGTGCGATTTTCCACATGATCAAACGGCACTGCTTTTCCACCGTCTAATTGGAAATAAATACCAAAGTTATCTTTCATGCGGCTTTCTCTTGAAAGCGGGAAGTAAGTGGTTAAATAAGAATTTGAACCTGTTTCCGAATTGTGGCAAGAATAGTAATAACGTTTGTAATCTTTCGGATTGTTTAATTCCGCTTGGCTAATGTTATTTTTAAGGTATCGTGTTTTAACGCTTTTCTTTGGTTGTTGTGTTGTAGTACAAGCGAACAAACCTACGAATGCAGCCGTGAGTAATACTATTTTGAATTTATTCATTGATAAAGTTCCGAGAGTAGAGTGAATGAGAAAGGGAGTATGATAGCGGAAATTGGGAATTGTGCAATATAGAAAGGGTAAAGTGCGGTGCGTTTTTAAAGTGTTTTTTAGTGAAATTGACCACAAGCGTCAGAGGCCATATAGAGAGTAATAAATTTATTTTAAATAATGATACAATGGCTATTGTAAGCTTAAATAATATTATTAGGGTATAACCTATGTCAAAAATTAAAACCAATCGCATAAATGTTTTCAAAATTAATTCAAATTTTAGTCTAGCAACCTTTTCTAATGTAAATGGATACAATAAAGTGTTTTCGGATGAAAATAGCTGTCTGTTTATACAAAAAGATAAGGTTTCTATTCCTGAATGGAGTAAATTTATATCAGCATTATCACCATCTTTTTCATTTGAAAATAGGTCAAATAGTTTCATTTATTTCAGAGTTTATAAAACTAGTCTTTATGCTCTAACAGGCGGGTATGGCCATAAAGTAATTCAAGACTATATTGAAGATGAGTTTGGATTAAATGTTGCATTACGTTTGATTGATAATCTCTCAGTTTCCTCTCTTCATCAGTTCTCTATCAAAAGTCAAACAAGACAAATACAAAGAAGCGTGGCAAACTATAATCCAGGTGTTGATAATGAAAATTATAATAAGATATTAAAAAGTATATCAGGAAAAGGGCGTTTTTTAGGAAAAGATTTTTTAATTCAAGGGAAATCATCAATTGTTCTTAGAACGGAAAATGATATAACTAAGGTAGATTCAGTGCTTGATGAAATTGAAAATATTTTAGAACTAGAAGAGAAAGTAGATATTTTTAAATCTTATAAACAAGTAAAAGATAAAAGTTTAATATCTAGATTGGATTTTGGGCTTTACCGTAAATTATATAAATTTTACTTGGGTAAAGGTGATTCATCCACTTTATATCTTGATTTGCCTGATGCATTTAAAAGATTTGATTATTCAAAATATAGGATGCTAATTAATAGAAAGAATATTGAAGTAAATGAACTTGATATTAATGAAATTAAGTCTAGGCTTTATGAAGAGTTTCAAGATGGCTTATCCATTAAAAATATTTTAAGTTTACGTATAAATGGTATTTCAATTGAGGGAGTGTCTGACATTTATCATAATTCATCACTAGATAGATTAATTGTTTGTGAATCTATGCTGGATAATCAATATTATATTAAGTTAGACGGTAAATGGTTTCGGGTTTTGGATAATATTATTCAATTTATAGATGATAAGATTAAAAATATTTCTGTTGAGAGAGGTTATTTGCCAGATTGGAATGTAAGAGATATAGAAAATATTATCTTGTTTAATAATAGTATTGGTAAAAAATCTTATGCTGAACAGGTATATAATGAAAAATTGACTGAGGATAATAATTTTAAATTATTAGATAGAAATCTAATACAATTAGGTAGTCATTCAAAAATTGAATTAGCAGATCTTTATGACTCTTCTAAAAATAGATTTATTCATGTGAAAAATACTTGGGGAGCTCAAGCATCATATTTATTTTCTCAAGCATTTGTTTCATCTGCGTTATATGCAAACTCAAAAGAGTTTAGGGATAAATGCCAAGAGCGTTTTGAGATACAATCTAGTGAAAGAAAAACTATTGTCATTGCAATGGCAATAGAATCTAAGAAAATAAATGATTTTCCTTTGAATATGAGTTATTTTGCCAAGTTAAGTTTATACAATGCTGTCAGTAATATTAGAAATAATGGATATGATGTTGTTTTAGTACCGATCTCAATTATATAATAAAAGTGTATTTGATGATGAAGTTTTAAAGGTGTGTTGCTCCAACACACCTTTAATGATTAAAATCACTTCATCGCTACACCCAACCACTTCAACATCTCTCTTTCATCCCAACCTTTACGTTTGGCATAATCTTGAGCTTGGTCTTCATCAATGCGACCTAAGGTGAAATAGTTGCTTGCCGGGTGGGTGAAGTACCAACCGCAGACAGAAGCTGCCGGCCACATGGCGTAGCTTTCGGTGAGTTTCATGCCGATGCGTTGTTCCACTTCTAATAAATCCCAAATCAAGGCTTTTTCGGTATGTTCCGGGCAGCTTGGGTAACCTGGTGCAGGGCGGATGCCGACATAGTTTTCATTGATTAAACCTTGGTTGTCGAATTCTTCTTGCGTGTAGCCCCAAATGCGGGTGCGAAGCTCAAAGTGCAAGTATTCTGCCATTGCTTCTGCTAAGCGATCGCCCACAGCTTGTAGCAGGATAGCATTGTAGTCATCACCTGCCGCTTTATAGCCTTCTACAAGCTCCATTTCTTCAATACCCGCACAAACGGCGAACATCCCCATCCAGTCTTTTTTGCCGCTTTCGCGATCGGCAATAAAGTCGCTTAAGGCAAAGTTAAACGGACTTTTGCTGTTTTTGCCACGTTCCGTTTGTTGGCGTAAGCCATAAGCCGTGCCGATTGGTTGTGTGCGTTCTTCATCAGCGAAAAGCACCACATCATCGCCCACACGTTCCGCAGGGAAAATACCTAAAATACCACTTGGGTTGAGTTTGTGGTTTTGTTCTAATTCATCTAATACCACTTGCGCATCGTTCCACACTTTGCGTGCTTCTTCGCCGCCTTCTGGATAATCAAAGGCATCAGGGTATCCGCCCATCAAGCCCCAAATGCGGAAGAATGGCGACCAGTCGATAAATTTACGTAATGTGGCAATCGGTACGTTTTTAAATTCCACAATACCGGTTTGGTTTGGTTTTGGTGGCACATAATCAGCCCATTCGCCACTAAAGCCATCAAAGCGGTTTGCACGTGCTTCTTCAATGCTCAGTTGTTTACGAAGCGGTTTACGGTTAGAGAAAGATTGCTGAATTTTCTCGTAATCTTTCTTGAATTGTTCCCACAACGCCGCACGGCTTTCTGGGTTCATCAAGGTCGCACACACTGTCACCGCACGGGAGGCGTTAGAGGTATAAAATACGCCGTGTTCTTTATATTTTGGATAAAGTTTAATTGCTGTATGTTCTTTAGAGGTGGTCGCACCGCCAATCATCACAGGTAGATTCAAACCTAAGCGAGTCATTTCCCCCAAGAAGTATTCCATCTCATCTAGCGAAGGGGTAATCAAACCACTTAACGCGATGATATCCGCTTTTTCATCAATGGCGGTTTGAATAATTTTGTCCGCAGGCACCATGACGCCTAAGTCAATCACTTCAAAGTTATTACATTGCATTACCACGCTTACGATGTTTTTACCGATATCGTGCACATCGCCTTTTACGGTCGCAATCACCACTTTACCGTTGCTTGAACCTTTTTGTTTGGTTGCATTGATAAACGGCTCTAAATACGCCACAGATTGTTTCATCACGCGCGCAGATTTCACCACTTGTGGCAGGAACATTTTACCGTCACCGAATAAATCGCCGACTACGTCCATGCCTGCCATCAACGGGCCTTCAATCACATCTAATGGACTTGGCAATGTTTGGCGAGCTTCTTCAGTATCTTCCACAATGTAAGTGGTAATCCCTTTCACCAGCGCGTGTTTTAAACGTTCTTCAACCGGCCAAGTACGCCATTCAGCCACAGAATCGACCGCACTTTCATCATTGCCTTGATTGCGATATTTTTCTGCAATATCGAGTAGTTTTTCAGTCGCATCTGAGCTACGGTTTAATACCGCATCTTCTACAATTTCACGTAATTCAGGATCGAGATCATCATAAATGGCAAGTTGCCCTGCATTCACAATCCCCATATCCATGCCTTGTTTGATTGCGTGATAGAGGAAGACGGCGTGAATGGCTTCACGCATCACGTTGTTACCACGGAATGAGAAAGACACATTTGACACCCCGCCCGAGATTTTTGCGTGCGGTAACGCGCGTTTAATGCGACCAGTGGCGTTGATGAAATCTACACCGTAGTTGTTGTGTTCTTCAATCCCCGTACCAATGGCGAAAATGTTCGGGTCGAAAATAATATCTTCTGGTGGGAAGCCAAGTTGATTGACTAAAATGTTATAGGCACGGGTACAGATTTCTACTTTGCGATCTTCGGTATCGGCTTGTCCCACTTCATCGAATGCCATAACCACTACGGCTGCGCCGTATTTACGCACCAGTTTAGCGTGTTCGACAAAGATTTCTTCGCCTTCTTTCAATGAAATAGAGTTCACAATCGGTTTACCTTGTACCGACTGCAAACCTGCCTCAATTACTTCCCATTTAGATGAGTCGATCATGACTGGCACTTTAGCGGCATCAGGCTCGGTCGCCATAATATTGAGGAAACGGGTCATGCATTTTTTGCCGTCGAGCAAGGCTTCGTCCATGTTCACATCAATCACTTGTGCCCCGTTTTCCACTTGGTCAATAGCAATTTCAATGGCTTCAGCAAATTTGTCTTCTTTAATTAAACGTTTGAATTTCGCCGAACCTGTCACGTTATTACGTTCGCCTACGTTTACGAATAGGCTTTCATCATCAATATTGAGTGGCTCTAAGCCTGATAAACGCATTGCAGTTTTAATTTCAGGCAATTTACGTGGTGCAATACCTTGCATTGCATCGGCAAAGGCTTTGATATGCTCTGGCGTCGTACCACAACAACCACCGACAATGTTCACAAAGCCACTTTCAGCCCATTCTTTAAGGTGTGCCGCCATCTCTTCTGCACCCAAATCATAGCCACCAAAAGCATTTGGTAAGCCCGCATTTGGGTGAACGGAAACATAGGTTTCGCTGATTTTAGACAGTTGTTCAACATATTGGCGGAGTTCTTTCGGGCCTAGCGCACAGTTCAAACCGAAAGTCAGCGGTTTAGCGTGACGAAGCGAGTTGTAGAATGCTTCGGTGGTTTGCCCAGAAAGGGTACGGCCAGACGCATCGGTAATGGTGCCGGAAATCATAATCGGCAATTCCACACCTAATTCTTCAAATACCGTTTCAATGGCGAAAATGGCGGCTTTTGCGTTTAACGTGTCGAAAATGGTTTCGATCATGATTAAATCAGCGCCACCTTTAATTAAGCCTTTAGTTGCCTCAGCATAGGCATCGACCAGTTCCATAAAAGTGACATTACGGAAACCTGGATCGTTTACATCAGGGGAAATAGAGGCGGTACGGTTGGTTGGCCCTAATACACCGGCGACAAAGCGAGGTTTTTCTGGTGTGCTGTATTTATCTGCGGCTAAACGCGCTAGTTTTGCACCTGCAAAATTCAGTTCATAGGCAATAGACTGTAAATCATAATCCGCTTGCGCAATGGTGGTAGAACTGAAAGTATTGGTTTCAATAATATCGGCGCCCGCTTGTAAGTATTTCTCATGAATCGCAGAAATTAGCAGCGGTTGGGTTAAGGTGAGCAAGTCATTATTGCCACGTAAATCAACCGCACTTTCTTTAAAACGCTCGCCTCTAAAATCAGTCTCGGTGAGTTTATATTTTTGGATCATCGTCCCCATCGCACCATCTAAAATGAGGATGCGTTCAGCGAGGGATTTTTTCAGTAATTCGGTTTGATTATGTGACATAGACAGCTCTTTTTAAAATCAATCAATATTGGTCGGAATGATAGGGATAAGCATGGATACTGTCAAATAAAAGGGGAGAAAGTGCGGTAAAAAAATGGAATGTTTTCAAAAAGAAAGGCGGACAAATTGTCCGCCGAATGGTTAGCAATATTTGCTGTCCGAGTAAAAAAACAGATTAACGTAAAAATGCCGGAATATTTTTTTCGTATTCACTGATGGCATCTTCATGTTGTAACGTCAAACCGATATTATCCAAGCCGTTTAACAAACAATGACGGCGGAATTCATCCAGTTCAAAGTGATAGACTTTGTCGCCTACAGTGACCGTCATGGCTTCCAAATCCACATGGATTTGTTTGCCTTCATTTGCCCACACCCATTGGAAGATTTCTTCCACTTCTTCTTCACTTAAACGAATCGGTAACATGTGGTTATTTAAGCTGTTGTTGTAGAAAATATCCGCAAAACTTGGTGCGATCATCACTTTGAAACCGTAATCGGCTAATGCCCAAGGCGCATGTTCACGAGAAGAACCGCAACCAAGGTTTTTACGTGCTAATAAAATGGTCGCACCTTGATATTGTGGATAATTCAGCACGAAATCTGGATTTGGTTTAGTGCCTTCTACATCCAAATAACGCCATTCATGGAATAAGTGTTTGCCAAAACCTACGCGGGTAATGGCTTGTAAAAATTGTTTTGGAATAATCGCATCCGTGTCCACGTTTGCCGCATCCAATGGCACTACTAAGCCTGAAAGTTGTTTAAATCCTGCCATTTTCTGCTCCTTAGTTTAATGTTACGTCACGAATATCAACGAATTTACCGAACATTCCCGCTGCCGCTGCCATCGCAGGACTTACTAAATGGGTACGCCCATTACGGCCTTGGCGACCTTCAAAGTTACGGTTTGATGTAGAAGCACAGCGTTCCCATTCACCTAAACGGTCATCGTTCATCCCTAAGCACATTGAACAGCCTGGATTACGCCATTCAGCGCCCGCTTCGATAAAGATTTTATCCAAGCCTTCTTTTTCCGCTTGTTCTTTCACTAAACCAGAACCTGGCACGACTAAAATACGTTTTACGTTATCGGCTTTTTTGCGACCTTTCATCACAGCCGCTGCCGCACGTAAATCTTCGATACGAGCATTGGTACAAGAACCGATAAATACTTGATCTACAGGGATATCTTTTAAATCAGTGTTAGCGTCTAAGCCAATATAATTTAAGGCTTTTTCTGCTGAAGCACGAGTCACCGGATCGGCCATTTCTGCTGGGTTTGGCACAGGCTGATCGATACCGATTACTTGGCCTGGGTTTGTTCCCCAAGTTACCTGTGGTGCAATATCTTTGGCTTCTAACGTGATGACCGTGTCAAATTTCGCATCATCATCGGATTTTAAGGTTTTCCAATAAGCAACTGCATCATCCCAATCTTTACCTTTCGGTGCATGTGGACGGCCTTTTAAGTATTCGAAAGTGGTTTCATCTGGTGCGATTAAGCCGGCTTTCGCGCCCATTTCAATCGCCATATTACAAACGGTCATACGGCCTTCCATAGAAAGATCACGAATGGCTTCACCGCAGAATTCCACCACATGGCCTGTACCGCCCGCCATGGTTGTTTTACCGATGATGGCAAGAATAATGTCTTTTGCGGTAATGCCTGGTGCCACTTTGCCACGCACTTCAATTTTCATATTTTTTGCGCGAGCTTGTTTTAAGGTTTGTGTGGCTAATACGTGTTCGACTTCAGATGTACCAATACCAAATGCCAAAGCACCGAACGCACCGTGAGTGGCAGTATGAGAGTCACCACAAACGATAGTCATGCCCGGTAAGGTTAAGCCTTGTTCAGGCCCCATCACATGTACGATACCTTGTTCTTTGGTCGTCATATCGAATAATTGAATACCAGTTGCTTTCGTGTTTTTTTCAAGTTCCAATACTTGAATTTTTGCTTGGCCTTCAAGTTTATTTACATCACGTACTTGGGTAGAAATACTGTGATCCATGGTACCGAAAGTTTTACTGACTTGACGTACTTGGCGGCCTGCCACACGTAAACCATCAAAGGCTTGTGGGCTGGTTACTTCATGGATTAAATGACGGTTAATATACAAAATCGGCGTTTCGCCTTCAGCTTCGTATACCACGTGGGCATCGAATAATTTTTCGTAAAGAGTTTTTGCCATAATTTTTCTCAATTCGTTAGAGTAGTAAGTGCGGTCAAATTATTACTCGTAAATCCTGAAGATTTACTCGCTCCTTCGGAGCCGTTGGCAGAGGCAACGTTCAAAAAGCGTTGCTTTTTGTGAGTGTTTTTAAACCGCACTTTAATTGTTTTTTATTAGATTGCGTTAGCGATTAACGTACCCATTTCCGCAGTTGAAACTGGGGCAGAATCATCGGCTAAATCACCCGTACGGTGACCATTTGCTAAGACTTTTTGTACTGCATTTTCAATCGCATCAGCCGCATCATTTAAGTTGAAGCTGTAACGCAACATCATCGCGGCAGAAAGAATTTGTGCGATTGGGTTGGCAATGCCTTTGCCTGCGATATCTGGTGCGGAACCGCCAGCCGGTTCATATAAACCGAAACCTTCTTCGTTTAAGCTAGCAGATGGCAACATCCCCATAGAACCTGTGATCATTGCCGCTTCATCAGAAATAATATCGCCGAAAATGTTAGAGCAGAGGAGCACATCGAAAGACTCAGGCGCTTTGATTAATTGCATGGTCGCGTTGTCGATATAAATGTGATCTAAAGTGACTTCAGGGTAGTCTTTCGCCACTTCAGTCACGGTTTCACGCCATAAGATTGAAGCTTGTAGTACGTTAGCTTTATCCACAGAAGTCACGTGTTTACGACGTTTCATTGCCGCATCAAAAGCCGCACGAGCAATGCGTTCGATTTCATATTTGTAATAAACTTCGGTATCGAATGCTTTGGTTTGTGCACCTTCGCCTTCACGCCCTTTAGGCTGACCGAAATAAATCCCGCCCGTTAATTCACGCACAACCACCATATCAAAGCCTTTTGCCGCAATATCTGCACGTAATGGACAGAATTTTTCGAGCCCTTTATAAAGGGTTGCAGGACGAAGATTACAGAATAATTTGAAATGTTTACGCAATGGTAATAATGCACCGCGTTCTGGTTGTTGATCCGGTGGTAAATTTGTCCATTTAGGGCCGCCAACAGAGCCAAACAAAATCGCATCAGCCTCATCGCAACCTTTTAAGGTTTCTGCCGGTAATGGGCAACCACAATGATCAATTGCAGCGCCACCTACATAAAATTCATTGAAGTTAAGTTTAAAACCGAATTTTTCTTGGACTTTGTTTAATACTTTAATGGCTTCAGCCATCACTTCTGGACCAATACCGTCTCCCGGTAGAACAGCGATGTTGTATGATTGCATATTGTTTTTCCTATTTCAGTCACACCAAAGTGCGGTTAATTTTCTCCCCTCTTTTGTAAAGAGGGGCTGGGGGGAGATTTTTACGATATAAAATTCACTGCAGAGGTTGATGTTACTTCTGCCAAATCTCCCCTAACCCCTCTTTTATAAAGAGGGGGACTTAATCAATTAATGATGTTTGTGGCTTTTAATATCGGCGACTTTATGCGCACGATAAATAGCATTAATTGCATGAACTAAAGCAAGTGCGGAAGATTCAACGATGTCTGTCGCTAAACCAACGCCATGGAATTTACGGCCTTCGTGTTCAACCACGATATCCACCTGACCTAAGGCTTCAGCACCTTCGCCTTTTGCAGTTAAGTTATAGTGCGACATTTTGATATCTAAGCCGGTTAAATTCAAGATAGCATTGTAAACAGCATCAACCGGACCATTACCACCGATAGAAGAGGTGCTTAATTTTTTACCATCTAATTCCACTTGAACAAATGCAGTTGCTGGATACTCTTTAGTGGAATGTGCAGAAAGTTTATCTAACACTAAACGATCTTCATCCCCTTGTTGCATATCAATGAACGCTAAAGCTTCTAAGTCATAATCGAATACTTGGCCTTTTTTGTCTGCCAATTTTAAGAAGGCTTCATACAATTTGTCTAAATCGTAATCTTGTTCGGTGTAGCCCATATCCGCCATGTGGCCTTTTACTGCTGCGCGACCAGAACGGGCGGTTAAGTTCAATTTCTCTTTCTTCAAGCCAATAGTTTCTGGTGACATGATTTCGTAGGTATTTTGGTTTTTTAACATACCATCTTGGTGAATACCGGATGAATGTGCGAAAGCATTTGAACCTACAATCGCTTTATTCGGTTGGATTGGCATGTTACAAAGTTGACTCACCATTTGGCTGACACGGTGGATTTCTTGTGTGTTGATACGTGTATCCACGCCCATGAATTCTTGACGAACTTTCATTGCCATTACCACTTCTTCAAGTGAGGTATTACCCGCACGTTCACCAATGCCGTTGATAGTACATTCAATTTGGCGTGCACCGTTTTGTACTGCGGTTAAGGAGTTAGCCGTTGCCATACCCAAGTCATTGTGGCAATGTACGGAAATCACAGCTTTATCGATATTTGGTACGCGGTTACGTACTTCAGCAATAATATTGCCGAATTGATTAGGTAAGCAGAAACCAACAGTGTCAGGAATATTTACAGTTGTTGCACCTGCATTAATTGCCGCTTCAACAATACGACAAATATTGTCGATACCGGTACGGCCTGCATCTTCGCAAGAAAATTCTACATCGTCAGTATAATTACGTGCATGTTTTACTGCTGCCACCGCCATTTCAACGACATCGTCAAAGGTACGTTTTAATTTGGCTTCAACGTGTAATGCTGAAACTGCAATAAATGTATGGATACGAAACGCTTCTGCCACTTTTAAGGCTTCAGCCGCAGCATCAATATCTTTAATTACTGCACGGGAAAGTGCCGCAACACGACTATTTTTGATATGGCGTGCAATGGTTTGAACGGATTCAAAATCACCTTGAGAAGAAACCGGGAAACCGACTTCCATCACATCCACGCCGAGACGTTCAAGGGCTAAAGCAATCTGTAATTTCTCTTTAACGGTTAAGCTTGCTTTTAACGCTTGTTCGCCATCACGCAAGGTGGTATCAAAAATAATAACGCGATCTGTCATAATGTTTTCCTTCTTTTATCACTCAAAGTGCGGTCATTTTTACCGTGATTTTAAAACGAAAAAACCCGCAATCTTAAAAGTGCGGGTTGATAATAGATTTTTTTACATAAAGGTATTTTTTATCCACAACTTAGCCGCACAAAGAATGTGAGAGCAGGAGGTTGAGAGATAAAGAAACCGCTTGGTACATAAAAAGATAATCCTGTAAAAAATTCTGTAAAACGCTGTCCATATTACGGATAAAAATGTTGCTGTCAAATCATTTATCAGTGATTTATATCTAAAATGAATATCTCAATATAATCTTAAAAGTGTATTTCTCTTAATATAAGTTTTTTATCAGAATTAATCTCTAAAAATGGCTTTTAAGAAGCTGTTTTTGTCCTGTTTTATTCCTTGTTTCTGGTATGCCGATTTTTTCTAAAATTTTTTCTCTTTTTGCGATCTGAATCGCAGAATTAAGACAAACTTTTTATTTTTTGACACCAATCTCGTCATAATTCTCTTTTTAAAGGAGAGAATAAATGAGCGATTTTACGTTGATTTTGTTGCGATTAGCTCAAGTGCCCAAATTGGGCAGTGTGCGGATTCAACAAATTTTTGCCCATGTGAATATAGAAGACTTGTTAAATTATGATGAAGTGGCATTTCAACAAATGGGGTGGGATGCTTTGCAGATTCATCGTTGGTTTCAGCCGGAAATGAAATTTATTGAACCCGCTTTGAACTGGACTGAAAAAGAAGGTCATTATTTAATTCACTGTTTTTCAGATGACTATCCTTTTTTACTCAAACAAATTAGTGGCTTTCCGCCCTTATTATTTGTGAAAGGTAATCTGACCGCACTTTCAGCACAGCAAATCGCCATGGTTGGAAGTCGTTATTGCTCCGCTTATGGGGAATATTGGGCAAAATATTTTGCGACAGAGCTTTCTCTTGCAGGATTGACGGTGACGAGTGGGCTTGCATTAGGTATCGATGGATTTAGTCATCAGGCGGTGGTCGATATTCAAGGGCAAACCATTGCCGTATTGGGCAGCGGATTAGATCACATTTACCCCGCTAAACATCGCCGATTAGCCGAGCAAATTATCGAAAATAACGGGGCATTAGTTTCTGAATTTATCCCTACGCAAGCGCCGATTGCTGAAAATTTTCCTCGTCGTAATCGCATTATCAGCGGGCTTTCATTAGGAACGTTAGTGATTGAGGCCACAGAGAAAAGCGGTTCACTCATTACAGCACGCTATGCCTTAGAACAAAACCGCGACATTTTTGCGTTGCCGGGGAATATTCAAAGTGAATACAGTCAAGGCTGCCATAAACTGATTAAGCAAGGGGCGATGTTGGTGGAAAATGTCAAAGACATTTTAGATAGTCTCAATCATCGCATTGTGTTTCAGCCGCCAGTACATACGCAAATTAATAAGTCGATGGCTAAACCGCTCACAGCAAAAACACCTACGGTAGAGCCGAGTCATCCTGAACTTTATCAACATATTACTTATACACCGATAAGTCTTGATGATTTATCTGCAGCATTGAATTTGCCGGTGGATTTGCTTTTAGTGCAGTTATTAGATTTGGAGTTACAAGATTTAATCGTCAATGAGAATGGGCTCTATAAGCGGATAGCATAAACGGGGTAGAGTAAGGAGACTATCCTGTGCTAAGATACGGTTCAGTTTTAGAAAGGAGAACCTATGTTAGCCATTATTTCCCCGGCAAAAACCTTAGATTTTGAAAGTGCGGTCAGAAATCTTCCTGTTTCTCAACCTCACTTGACGGATTATAGTGAGCAACTGATTGAAATCTGTCGTCAATTATCTCCCCAAGATCTTTCTTCCTTAATGTCTATCAGCGATAAACTTGCGGGCTTAAATGCCGCTCGCTTTGCTGAATGGACAAAATCTCACAACGAAAAAAATTCACGTGCAGCTATTTGGGCATTCAAAGGTGATGTTTACACCGGTTTGGATGCGGATAGCTTATCTGATGAAGATGTGCAATTCGCACAACGCCATTTACGTATGCTTTCTGGCTTATATGGCTTACTTAAACCCCTTGATTTAATGCAACCTTACCGCTTGGAAATGGGCACGAAGTTAGCGAATCCAAAAGGGAAAGATCTTTATGCTTTTTGGGGCAACATTATCACTCAATCCGTACAACAAGCACTTGATGAGCAAGGCGATCGTATTTTGATCAATTTAGCTTCTGATGAATACTATAAATCAGTGAAAGAAAACCAATTAGAGGCACAGATTGTGAAGCCTGTTTTCTTAGATAATAAGAATGGTAAATACAAAGTGGTCAGCTTTTATGCGAAAAAAGCCCGTGGTTTAATGTGTCGTTTTATCATTCAAAATCGTTTGGAACGTGTTGAACAACTGAAAGAGTTTGACCTTGGTGGTTATTGGTTTGATGCGACATCCTCAACTGAAAAAGAATTTGTATTTAAGCGAGATATCAATGAATAAAATCCTGGTTATATTGACCGCACTTTTAATCTCAGGTTGTGCGGCAAAAGTGAGTCAGCTTCAAACTCCTGAAAAAATTGAGTACAACGGCAAAACTTATAAACTTACTGCAAGCCAAGATTTGGATACGATTGTGCGTTATGTTTATCTTGCAGAGCCTGATACCTTGGAAAATTGGCAATCTCAAATTGAAGTGTTGCTTGATCGTGATTTATCCCGTTCTATTGAGCAACGCGTAGCATTGCGTGAGAAGGTATACCGTAATTTAGGCGTGACAGATTTCAAAATTCTTGCGAATTCAACGAATCCGAAAAAGCCCGCTACTGAGTTAAATGGTTATGTCATTTATGCTCCGACAGAACAAAATCCGTCTTGGCAAGTGGATATTGCTAAGGGCAAAAATGTGCCACATTGTGGTTTTGTGCAATATCAATATTCCCAAAAAGTGGAGCAAGGTAAGAAGTTTCAGCGTTTAAACAAAATAAAAATTGTGAAAAATTTACAAAAGTATTTGGTGGCGAAAGAAAGTAAAACATTACAGAAAGCTGATCTTTCTTGGAAATGTGAAAGTGCTTTCCATCACTAAAACTTATACTAGATCAAATTCCGAGTAAATTTTAAAAATTTTTCTAGAGCAGAAATAATGGATGGTGTAATCTTGACGCCAATTATTCTTAGAGTTCAAAGTAGGTAAATATGATTAAAAAAATTGCTGTATTAACCAGTGGTGGTGATGCACCAGGTATGAATGCCGCCATCCGTGGCGTTGTTCGTGCAGCTCTTGCAGAAGGGCTTGAAGTATTTGGGATTTATGACGGTTATCAAGGTCTATATAACAATAAAATCAAACAGTTAAACCGTTATAGTGTGTCCGATATCATTAACCGTGGTGGTACATTTTTAGGCTCCGCCCGTTTCCCTGAATTTAAAGATCCAGCAGTACGTGAAAAATGTGCAGAAATTTTACGTTCACATGGTATTGATGCTTTAGTTGTTATCGGGGGGGACGGTTCTTACATGGGGGCAAAATTGCTTACTGAAGAACACGGTTTCCCTTGTGTAGGTATTCCAGGCACAATTGATAACGATGTGGCTGGTACAGATTACACAATTGGTTATGAAACCGCACTACAAACAGCAGTGGATGCCATTGACCGTTTACGTGATACCTCAAGTTCTCACCAACGTATTTCTATTGTGGAAATCATGGGGCGTCACTGTAGTGACTTAACCATTTCTGCAGGTATTGCCGGTGGTTGTGAATATATTGTGGCATCAGAAGTGGAATTTAATCGTGAAGAATTAATTCGTCAAATTGAACGCAGTATTATTCGTGGAAAACGCCATGCCATTATTGCGATTACTGAATTAATCACAGACGTACATTCTCTTGCTCGTGAGATCGAAGCTCGCGTAGGCCATGAAACCCGTGCAACTGTATTAGGCCATATTCAACGTGGTGGTTCGCCTTGTGCCTTCGACCGTATTTTAGCTTCACGTATGGGCGTATATGCGGTAGATATATTGCTACAAGGTAAAGGTGGCTACTGTGTGGGTATTCAAAATGAAAAATTAGTTCACCATGATATTATTGATGCAATCAACAATATGCGTCGTGAATTTAAAGCAGATTGGTTGGAAATGGCTAAACGCTTAGAATAATCTTTTAAAGGTTATTTAAAACAAAAGAAATCGGGCTAAAACAATGATTGTTTTAGCCCGATTTTTATATGCTTAGATTAGGCTTTTAGTTTATTTTTCTTACGTTGCAAGAAGTACACGAAAACGAGTAATAATGCACAAGCAAGAGATACAATAAACAAGCTACCAAAGAATCCGTTCCAGTGGAGAGATTGAATAATCCACGCTAATGGGGCCCCTGCCGCTGCCGCACCGATATAGGCGAAGAGACTAACGAAACCGGTAGAAGAACCTGAAGCATGTTTGTGGGAGTTTTCAGCCGCAGCCATTGCGATAAGGAATTGCGGACCAAAGATAAAGAATCCCATCAGGAAGAATAAGCCACACATCACAAAATAGTTATCGCTTGGGATGAACCATAATGCTAAGGATGTTGAAATAATACCTAACACATAGATGATATTCATTTGGGTACGGTTTCCGTTGAAGAATTTATCAGAACCCCATCCCGCAAAAAGTGCCCCTAAGAATCCACCGATTTCAAAGAAAGAAACGGCGGAGTTCGCTTTAAGTAAGTCATAACCGTGGGTTTCTGTTAAATATAAGTTACCCCAGTCATTGATACCGGTACGGATGATATAAATAAAACACCAAGAAAATGCTAACGCCCAGATAATGCTGTTTTTGAACACATAAATTTTAAGAATTTCCCAGTTAGATAAACCTAAACCTTCACTTTCATGTTCTTTTTCAGCAATATCATTACGCCATTCACCGACTGTTGGAAGTCCCATTGAAGTTGGGCGATCGCGTAATAAGAAACAAAGAGCAAAACCGATGACACAGGCAATAATCCCTGGCACGATCATACCGTAACGCCATCCCCAATAAAGGGCAACTGCACCAGATAAAATTGGAATGAGTGCACCACCTAAGTTATGTGAGGTATTCCAGATCGCCCACCATAAACCACGTTCATTACGTGAGTACCAAGTATTCAGGATTTTTGAACATGGAGGCCACCCCCAACCTTGGAAAAAGGCGTTGATCATCCAAAGGGTGATAAACATAAAGACAGATGAACTCATGCCGAATAGAATGTTGACGATACCCGTCATCATTAAACCAATCCCCATAAAGTAACGAGGGTTAGAGCGGTCACCAAGTACACCTGATAAGAACTTGGATACACCATAGGTGAGATAAAACGCAGTACCCATGATCCCGATATCGGCTTTTTGTAGCCCTAAGTCCGTTAGCATGGCAGGCATAACGAAGTTAAAACTTTTACGAGTAAAATAGAAAACGGCGTAGCCGATATAGCTGGTGATCATCAAATGTAATCGCCAGTAACGATAAGTTTTGTCGATCTCCTCTTTGCTTTTAGTAACCGGTAGATCTGGTGGTACACTGAAGATGCCCATAATATTTCTCCTCTAATGATAATAAATCATTTCAGTATATTACAAAGCCGGTTTTCAAAAGGGGACTCAGATCAAAAAATAGGGAATTTATAGGAAAAAATGGCTTGATGAATCGTTGATTTGATGATGAAGGAAAAAAAGTGCGGTCAATATTTTTAAGGTTTTGACCGCACTTTTTTTAGGATGGTTTGGATGTGTTTTTTATGCTTTACGCTGTAAAATTAAAAAACGACAATCATAAGGATTATCTGCATCTGCTTGACGATATTCTTCAAACTCGATGTTCCATTCTGCCCAATTAATTTCTGGAAAGAACGTATCGCCGTCAATGTCTGCTTGAATTTGTGTGAGGTATAGTTTATTTGCTTTAGGTAAATATTGTTTAAATAGCTCGCCTCCACCAATTAACATGATTTCATCAAATTCTTTGACAAAATCGACCGCACTTTCAAAACTATTTTTCCAGACGACACCTTCATGTTCATAAGGGGTGCGTGAAAGGACGATATTGGTACGTTTCGGTAGTGGGCGACCAATGCTTTCAAAGGTTTTACGGCCCATAATTACCGGTTTGCCCGTGGTATTTTTACGAAACCAGGCTAAATCGGCAGGTAAGTGCCAAGGCATTTGATTATCTTTTCCGATGACGTTATTTTTTGTTGTCGCAACGATCAAACTTAATGTCATATTTTCTATCCTATTTTTCTTTTTTTGCACTATATCATAGCTATTCACAAAATCTGTATATGAGGCTGGATTTTTCGTGATTTTTATTAATTTTAGTGCTAATTTAACCGCACTTTTCTATTTTTTCATTGAGGATAAACTATGTCGGCAAATCGCAAAACAATCGTCGTAAAATTTGGTACTAGCACATTAACACATGGTTCTCCAAAATTGAATGCACCTCACATGGTCGATATTGTTCGCCAGATCGCACAACTTCATCATTCAGGTTTTCGTGTAGTGATTGTGACATCAGGGGCGATTGCCGCTGGACGACATTATTTAAATCATCCTCAACTTCCTCCAACCATTGCGTCAAAGCAGCTTCTAGCCGCAGTAGGGCAGAGTCAACTGATTCAAGCCTGGGAAAAATTATTTGCGATTTATGATATTCATATTGGACAAATTTTATTAACTCGTGCCGATATTGAGGATCGTGAACGTTTTTTAAATGCGCGCGATACATTACATGCGCTGTTGGACAATCACATTATTCCAGTGATCAACGAGAATGATGCGGTGGCGACAGCTGAAATTAAAGTAGGGGATAACGATAACTTATCCGCACTAGTTGCGATTTTAGTGCAAGCGGAACAACTTTATTTATTAACAGATCAACAAGGCTTATACGAAAGCGATCCTCGTAAAAATCCAGATGCGAAATTAATTCCTGTGGTTGAGCAAATTACTGATCATATTCGTTCGATTGCAGGCGGTAGCGGTACAAATCTTGGTACTGGTGGGATGAGTACAAAAATTATTGCAGCAGATGTGGCAACGCGTTCAGGTATTGAAACCATTATTGCGCCAGGTAGTCGCCCAGATGTCATTGTGAATTTGGCCTACGATAAACCAATTGGCACTAAATTTATTGCGCATCACTCAGATCGTCTCGAAAGCCGCAAACAGTGGTTATTTGCAGCACCATCAGCGGGCATGTTGATGATTGATGAAGGCGCTGAAAATGCCATGTTAGTACAGAATAAATCGTTACTGCCTGCAGGAATTACGGCTGTGGAAGGGCGTTTCTCACGTGGTGAAGTCGTCAAAATTAAGAATACCTCAGGTAAAGTGATTGCACTCGGTATGCCACGTTATAACAGCGATGCGTTGGAATTAATCAAAGGGAAAAAATCCCAAGATATTGAGCAAATTCTTGGTTATGAATACGGGGCTGTTGCGTTACATCGTGATGACATGATTGTGCTATAGCTTAAAATAGAAATCGGATCTCTCATATTTTCTGAACCTTCCTTTTATTTTGTCGGTCTATAAAACCATAAAAAGGGCGATAGCCCGACATTAAGTAGTAAAAGGAGACAACATGAGATTAATAGCGACCGTTTTAGCTGTTGGGCTATTAAGTGCTTGTACGCAGGGCTATTATGTAAAACATCGTAGCCCAATTTCAGTGAGCAAACACGTAAAACGTTTAAATACGACGGTTTGTCATGATAAAGATGACTGGTATTTAGATGGTTATCGTGTAGGAAAAGATTTCCAAGCGCAAAGCCAATCTCAATTGAATAAACGAATTAATTATTGTGGCCGACGTGTACCTGAAGAGCTGAGAACCGCATGGTTTAATGGTTTTGATGCAGGCTCAAATGGCGTTCAGATTGATATAGAGGGTTATGATGAGGATGCTCTCTTAACCTATGATTATGACGATGATGATCGTTATAGCGAAGACGAAGAAGAATAAAAAAGTGCGGTTAATTTTAACCGCACTTTTTCTTTTTAAAGAATATCGAGTAATTCAACTTCAAACACTAGGGGTGAGAATGGTGGGATAGATGCGCCCGCACCACGTTCACCGTAAGCCAGTTCGTGTGGAATAGTGAGTTTCCATTTAGAACCAACAGGCATCATTTGTAATGCTTCAACCCAACCACGAATTACGCCATTTACTGGGAATTCAGCCGGTGTGCCACGAGCAACAGAGCTGTCGAATACGGTACCATCTGGTAATGTACCTGTGTAGTGAACACGTACTTTATCAGTTGCAGCTGGTTTGTTACCGTTACCTTCGGTTAAAATTTCGTATTGTAAACCGCTATCAGTCACGTTTACGCCTGCTTTTTTCGCGTTTTCTTCTAAGAATTTTTTACCTTCTTCTTCAATCGCTTTAAATTGCGCTTGTTGTGCTTCAGCTGCTTGTTGTTGAAGCGCTTGAACAGAATGCATTAAATCATTAATTTCTAATGCTGGTTGATTACGATTTAACGCATCAAAAATGCCTTTTGCTACTGCTTCAACAGAAATATTCATTTGGCTATCTGCTAATTGTTGACCGATTTGTAAACCGATACCGTAGCTGCCTTTTTCAGAAATACTTTCTAATTTTACTTGTTCAAAAATTTGAGCTGTCATGTTTTTTCCTTTGTTGTAAAACTATTTTTTCAATGCCAAGATTTCACCCATGCGAACAGGTTCATCAACACTTAAATGATCGGCAATTTGTACTTGACCAGCTTGGAATAAATTAATTACGGTAGAACCAAGTTGGAACCAACCCATTTCTTGACCTTTGCTTAATTTAACCGCACTTTCACCTTCATAAGTCCAGACTTTTACTTCGTTATGACGTGGTGGGTTAATGACACCAGCCCAAACGGTACCGATACTCGCAGTGATTGTTGCACCCACTAAGATTTGTACCATAGTACCGAATTCAGTATCAAAGACACAAATCACACGCTCATTACGTGCAAAGAGGTTCGGCACATGTTTCGCTAAAAACGGATTGACGGAGAATAAATCACCCGGCACGTAAATCATCTTGCGAAGAGTACCATCACATGGCATATGCACACGGTGATAATCACGTGGTGATAAATAAGTGGTGACGAATTCCCCATTTTTAAAGGTCTCGGTTAAATCTTTATCTTCCGCTAATAAATCGTTTAAGCTGAAGAAGTGACCTTTTGCTTGTAATAGGCGGTCATCTTCAATGTGCCCACATTCACTTACACGGCCATCCGCAGGGCAGCAAAGTGCGGTTGGATTTTGGTTAATTGGTCGTGCATTTTCTTTTAATGGACGGATAAAGAATTCATTAAAACTGGCGTAATCGCTGAATTTTTCTTTTTCAGCAATGCTCATATCAATGTTGTATTTTTTTGCAAACGCTTTAATCACAAAATGTGTCATTGCGCCCCATTTTTGTTTAGCTAACCAACCTGCTGCTTGTGTCATATAGATTTGAGGCATCACATATTGAAATGCAACTTTTAGGCGTTGCCAATAAGAAATTGGGTTCATTGATTTCTCCAATAAGATTTAAAAGTCGGGCGATTATAACAACTTATTTCACTTGTGCAATGTTAGTCGATGTTTTTGCGTAAGATACAAGCAAGAAGCCGACATTTGTCGGCCTCTTTTTGCGTTTATAAAATCATTTTGACTAATTTGTCTGCTTGAATCCGAGCAAATTTTTTCAACAGTTTTTGCACTGGTTCAGGATATTGCGTCAATTCTTCTAATTCAGAATAATCTTGCAATACTTTGGTATATTGGCGGATGTGCGACAATTCTTGTTCCACTTGAGGCAGAAGTTCTTGTTTTGGATCGTGGATTAATAATCCATTTTCCGCATCTAAACGCCATGCGCGAGGATTCAGGTTGTTCCCCGTTAAAAGAATATACTGGTTGTCCACCCAAACACCTTTGAGGTGATAAGTGTTATCGCCGTCTTTCCATAAACGCACCGTTAAATGGCCATTTTTAATGTAAACATCAAATTTCTCGCAGAAACGACGAAGATTGCTTTCATATAAATAAGGCAATGCACCTGCCATTTTAAATGGCTGCTCTGGTGGAATATAGAAATCGTTCGCGACTTTATCACCCACGATAATTTCGACACGCTTTCCTTGCTCTAATAAGCGGGCAAGTTTACTTCTTAGCGTGCGAGGGAAGTTGAAATAAGGGGTGCAAATCACCAATTTTTCCTGCACTTGTAAGAATAAATCTTCGATAACTTGATTTAATTCATTGCCTGATGCACCTAAACCAAAAAGTGGTGAAATGGTTAAAATATCGGAAAAACCAACCGCACTTTCCAATTGATATTCAGCATGGGCAGATAAGTTTTTACGATAAGCTTTTATTGCACTACGAATTTCTTTTGTACGAGGGCGATTAGCCACATCTAATGGGTGTACTGCGCTGAAATCCAATAAATAATCATTGATGAAATTAACCATAGAGTCTGCCAGTGCAGCATTATGGATTTTTTGATAGCGGTCGTAACGGTATTTATCTTGTTGTTGTAAATACACGTTATTGATGCTTGCGCCGCTATAAAGCACGGTATCGTCAAAAATAAAGCCTTTAATATGTAATACACCAAAGACTTCACGGGTATTAATAGGCACGCCGAAGAACATATTCGGTTCATCGGGAAGTTGATAGGTTTGGCGTTGTTCACAATACCAATCAGCGTTAGTAGCAGATTTTTCTGCACCAAGTAAATTGCGTTGTCCGCGATGCCAATCCACTAAAATTTTCACATCCAATTCTGGATGATCTTGTTTTACGCGATAAATTTCATTGAGAATTTCTTGTCCCGCTTCATCTTTTTGCCAATAAAGTGCGGTCACGTAAATACGTTTTTTAGCTTGGCGAATTAATTCTATAATTTGTGCTTTGAATTCAAGCGGACTAAACAGAAACTCAACCTGTTCTGCCTGTAAAGGAAGAAAAGGCAAATTTTTTAAATTTTGTTCTGCTCGTTTAGCTTTATTGATTAACATAATCGATCTCTACACTAAAAGTTAATGCTCTAGTTTACAATATTTCCTTTGTGGATTGATAGAAAAAAGGTTTTTTTTCGTTATAATGCTCACAAATTTTCGCATTTTTTGGCGAATTATTATCCAATTTTTCCTTCGAGAAGCAAATTATGAGCAATTCACGCAAACCATCATTCCAAACAAATTCCACCAAATCTTTTCAAGAGCGTAGCCCCAAACGTGCATTTAATGATAAAGAACGTCGCTTTGATGATCGTCGTAATAATGAAAAACGTGAGGGAAATCAACCGCACTTTGATAAAAAACGGGATGCTCGCAAACCTTCTCGTGGCTTCCAACAGGAAGAAGTGAGAGAACCGAAAATTGCTGAACTTTCATTAAATAAAGCCAATGGTGAAAGTGGCTCGGTAAAAGTAACGGTGAAAAGTACTGGCGTGAGTTATAAACCGAAAGAAAAGAAAACGGGCGCATTATCACCACGAGCACCGGAGAAAATTAAAAAGAACCGTGCTGAAGAAATGAAAGTGTATGGTGAAAATGCCTGCTTAGAATTGTTTGCAGAACGTCCAGAGAGCATTGTTCGAGTATGGGCAACGGTGCAAATGGCACATCGAATTGGCGAGATTTTCAGTTATTTAGCCGCGAATAAAAAAGTGTATCACGTGGTGGATAGCGAAGAGCTAAGTTTAGTAAGTGGTACCGAGCATCATGGTGGCATTTGTATGTTAGTGAAAAAACAACGTACTTTTTCTTTGCAAGGTTATTTAGATGTACCGCGTCAAGAAGACTACTTAGTGGTGCTTGATCAAGTCAATAATGCGCAGAACCTAGGTGGCGTTGTGCGTACTTGCGCCTTCTACGGCATTAAAAATGTGGTAACAAATCAAGTTGAACAGCTTTATGCACCAGCTGCGATGCGTGTGGCTGAAGGCGGAATGGAGCATATTCGTATTTTAGAAACAGAAAGTACTGAAATCGCTTTAGAGGCTTTACGTAAAGCGGGCTATCAGATTATTCATGTATCAACCAATAAACAAGGCGTGGCATTGGAACAACTCAAATTCGCGGAGAAAGTCGCGTTGGTATTGAGCGAAGGTAGTACAGATGATATTCGTGATAAACAAGATGTAAATGTGCGCCTTTCTTTAAGTAATCCATTAAAAGCAGGATTAAATATTGCAGTAAATGCAGGGATTTTATTATCACATTGGTATGTGAAATAACCTTAAGTGCGGTCATTTTTAGGTTTGTTTTGGGGCTGACATCTGTCAGCCCTTTTTCTTTTTCAAAATTATGTAAGATTCAAATTTTAATATTTCTTTTAAAAGCCTTTGGGGGGAATCAGACAAAAGATCTATACTATTTCGAGTAGTTATTTAACAGGGAGTTTTTATGCCTGAACGTTCAGCCAATATTAGTACACATGATCCTTTCGGAAGTTTATTAGGTTATGCACCAGGTGGGATTGCGATTTATTCATCAGATTATCATACCGCAGATGAGAAAGAGTATCCGGATGATGCCGCCTTTCGCAGTTATTTAGGACGAGAATACATGGGCTATAAATGGCAGTGCGTGGAATTTGCGCGCCGTTATTTATATCTCAATCATGGCATGGTGTTTACTGATGTAGGAATGGCTTACGAGATCTTTTCTCTACGATTTTTACGTCAAGTGGTAAATGATGCCTTATTACCCTTACAAGCCTTTGCAAATGGTTGTAAACGTAAACCCGAAGCTGGCGCATTATTAATTTGGCAAGAAGGTGGCGAATTCAAATATACAGGGCATGTGGCGATCATTACCGAAGTCTTAGAGGATAAAATTCGCATCGCTGAGCAAAACGTGATTCACTCTCGCTTACCAAGCGGGCAGCAATGGACACGAGAACTTCCAATGACAGTTTCAGAAACGGGGTATTTTCTACATGATACCTTTGATGATACCGAAATTTTAGGTTGGATGATCCAAACGGAAGACACAGAATACAGCCTGCCTCAGCCAACACCAGAAAAAGAGAAACTTGAGATTCGTGCTGAGCATATTGAAAACAAAGGTCAATTTGAGCACAAATGGCTGAATGAGCAAAATGAATTTGAAGCCGCTTATGTGAAAGCCATGGGAGGACACAAAGTTAGTCATTCTGATCAATATCGCTATTTTACGATATCTGAAACAGCACAACATGAGTTAATTCGTGCAACTAATGAATTGCATTTAATGTATTTGCATGCCACAGATAAAGTCTTAAAAGACGATAAGTTATTACAATATTTCAATATTCCTAAATTGCTTTGGCCTCGCTTACGATTGTCTTGGCAAAATCGCCGTTATCAAACTATTACGGGGCGTTTAGATTTCTGCATGGATAGCCGCGGATTGAAAGTATATGAATACAACGCAGATTCAGCCTCTTGTCATGCGGAAGCCGGTGAATTTATGAATCGATGGGCGATTCAAGGCGGATTGAATATTGGTGATAATCCTGCTGATGGCTTACGTAATGCGCTAGCGGATTGCTGGAAACACAGTGAAGCCACGCCGCTTGTTCATATTATGCAAGATCATGATGATGAAGAAGATTACCACTCATTGTTTATGCGTAACGCACTGATTCAAGCCGGATTTCAAGCCAAAATTATTCATGGCACAGAGGGATTGCATTGGGATAGCCGCGGCCGTTTGATCGATGATGAAGACAATCAGATAAAAACGGTGTGGAAAACATGGGCTTGGGAAACCATGTTAGAACAACTCCGTGAAGATGCAACAGGCATGGAAGTAGCACCACCAATTCGTACAGGATATCCAGAAGATAAAGTGCGGTTAATTGATGTGTTACTTCGTCCGGAGGTCTTGGTTTATGAGCCACTTTGGACAGCTATTCCAAGTAATAAAGCGATCTTACCTGTATTATGGTCATTATTCCCAAATCATCGTTATCTACTCGAAGCAGGATTTGAATTGACATCTGAACTGATTAAGAATGGTTACGCGCAAAAACCAATTGCAGGTCGCCGAGGTGATAATGTGAAATTAATTGGTGAGTGTAAATCTGTACTCGATAGCACAGAGGGTCGTTTTGATAAGCAGGAAAGTATTTATCAACAGCTTTGGTGTTTACCAAAAGTGGAAGATCAATATGTTCAGGTTTGTACTTTCACTGTAGGGGGGCATTATGGTGGTAGCTGTTTACGCTCAGACCCGAGTTTGGTCATTATGGGAAACAGTGATATGCAACCACTAAGGGTATTATCTGATAAAGATTTCCTTAAGAAATAAAAACAAAATCGGCACTCAAAATGAGTGCCGATTTATTATCATCAATTTATTAGATTATTTTGCATCTTTGTTATCAGCAGGTTTTTCATTTGCTTTTAACATATCCGCAGGAATAAAGCTTTGTTGTACTTTTTCCATGTGTGGAAGGTTATGCGCAATACCTTTGTGACAATCAATACAGGTTTTGTTTTGTTCCTGTGCAAGTGCGTGCATTTGTTGTGCCACAGTTTTTTGTTGAGTAAAGTCCATATCATTGAAGTTATGGCAGTTACGGCACTCTTGTGAATTGTTCGATTTCATACGAGCCCATTCACGTTCAGCCATTTCTAAACGGTGTTGTTCGAATTTTTCTTTAGTATCTACTTTACCTGTAAAGTGAGCATAAACTTCAGTCGATGCCTGCATTTTACGAACCATTTTTGGAACAAATTCATGTGGAACGTGACAGTCAGAACAAATCGCTTTCACACCTGAACGGTTACTAAAGTGGATTGAAGCTTGATACTCAGGTACAACGTCATTAGTATGACAGTCTGAACAGAATTGCTCTGTATTGGTTGTTGCCATTCCTGCGTTAAACAGGTTAGTTCCAACGATAGTACCAATGATAGTTAATAAAATAACCCCACCAATTGCCATTTTGCTCGGAGAGCGTAACCAACGGCAAACTTTCTGAATGCTTGATTTAATCATGGTTTAGCTCCTTATTTACCTTGCATTTGACGAATAGTTTCAAATTTATTTTGAATAATTGGATTCACGTCAGTTTGTTGAACGTGGCATTGTAAACAGAAATAACGACGTGGCGAAGTGCCTTCTGTTTTTTGTCCGTCACGTGTTAAGAAATGGCTTTCAGGTACGCGAGGTGCGCCCGTTGTTGGGGCAACATCTGGAGAGTGACAGCCTAAACATTGGTTCACATTTTTAGTCACTTGTAAACCACGAATGCTGTGTGGAACAAGTGGTGGTTGGTGAGGGAAGGTTACAGGAATATTACCAACATCTTTATAAGGATTCGTAAATGCTGGTGCAACACTTTCTGCTGTTTTATCAATGCTGTTTGCAACTTGCGGTGCATCGGCAAATGCCAATCCACTACATAAAGCCAGCATGAAAATAAATGATTTTTTCATGAAATCCACTCCATTAAATAATTAAATATTTTTAATTTTTATTTGTTTCTCAAAGCGAGAGCCAAATGTAAATACATTTTCTGCGCAAACGTCAATACAGCGTCCACAAGTAATACAATCTTTTGCCAATATAATTTGGCTATCTTCAGGTCCACCGTGTAAAGGAAGTCTTAATACTTGCGGTTCTGGGCAAACATTATAACAGTCCATACAACGGTCACAGCGATCGCGATCGACTACATTAATTTTTATCAGGCTTTTAGCACCAATGACACCATATATCGCACCAATTGGACAAAGGTGACCACACCAGCCATGCTCAGCAACAAGTAAGTCAAATAAAAAGATGACTGTAACCAACCAAAGGGTTGCGCCTGTTCCAAAGACAAAGATACGTCCAAGTGCTGCGACAGGATTTATCCACTCCCATAAGAGCGTACCCGTTATTGCACTACCAACTAAAATCACGGCTAAAATCACATAGCGAAGTTGACGTGAAATTTTTAATGATTGTCGAATACCTAATTTTCTACGTAACCAAGCTGCAGCATCTGTTACCATATTCATTGGGCAAACCCAACTACAAAAGGCTTTGCTCGCAACAATGGCGTAGAATATGACAATCACTAAGGCACCAATAATCGTTGTGATTTCTGGTAGGTAACCTGTCACTAAACTTTCAGCGGTAATCAATGGATCTGTCAATGGCACAGTATCCAAAAGCATGCTTGAGCTGTAATTGCCTTTTAGAATCCAAACTTGCCAAATCGGGCCGCTTAAGAACATTAAAATAATACTTAATTGACTGATTCGACGTAGAATTAAAAAGCGATAAGCATGCCACCAACCGAGTTTTTGGCGAGCTTCTAAGCCTGCATCTTTAGGCTTATTCGGGGTATATTTTTCAGCCATTATTTAACCCCCTTAATGTTTAAGTCCAGATTTGGGAATTGCTCTGCTTCCGGAACTGTTGTTGGATTTGGTACATAATCCATTGTTGCACGGTTTGGTGTTGCCACTTTTTGGTTCGGTTGAACTTGCATTGGCTGATAAACCGGCTCATGTGAGCCTTCCGGCATACGAGCATCCATTGCTGGACGTAAGCCATCCGGATGTTGCTCCTCAATTAAGGATTTTCCGGCATTTTGTTTTTCTTTCCAGCCTAAGCGATAGTGGCGACCGAGTAGTCCTTTGGCGATATCCATCGGTAAGACTTTAATTGCCGCTTCTTCTAATACACAAGCTTGTTCGCATTTACCACATCCGGTGCAAGCATCAGAGTGAACAGTTGGAATAAGCTTTGCATGAATCCCTGTACGATCATTGTGGATACGTTCAAGTGTAATGGCTTTATCCACTAATGGACAAACGCGGTAACACACATCACAACGCAACCCCTGCCAGTTAAGACAAGTTTCATGGTCTAGCAATACGGCTAACCCCATTCTCGCATCATTGATGTCTTTAAGTTCCTCACTTAATGCACCACTTGGACAAGCATTCATACATGGAATATCCGGACACATTTCGCAAGGTTTATCCCGAGCGATAAAATAAGGTGTGCCAGCTTCCATTGGTGAAATCAGCGAAGCTAAGTGCAACATATCATATGGACACGCTTGGACGCATTGTCCGCAACGGGTACAAGCTGCCAAGAAATCCTTTTCCGGTAAAGCACCAGGTGGACGCAAGGCGATCCCTTCTTTAGCTTTAGCTTGTTGTTGCTGTAAGCCAAGAATAATACCAACCCCACACACTCCTGCAGCCGTTCTTGTCACATTTTTTAAAAACTGACGACGGTTAGGATCAAGTCTCATCTGCGTTTCCTTTTATAAGCGGCCCGATTTTGTGAAAATGTTGCAAAATTTGACCGCTCTTATTTTAAATTCCCTTCTCTTGAAAGAGAGGAGTGACTAGAAACGAAAGGAAAATCCTACGCTTTTTCCACTTTAACCGCACATTTTTTGAAGTCGGTTTCGCCTGAAATTGGATCGGTTGCATCCAATGTTAATTTGTTCGCAAGCTGACCCGCATCAAAGAATGTGGTGTAAATTAAGCCCTGAGGACATTTGTTACGACCACGGGTATCTAAGTAAGTGATCATTTCACCACGACGAGTGATTAACTTCACTTTATCCCCATGACGTAAGCCATATTTTTTCGCATCCGCAGGGTGCATCCAAACTAAGTTGTTCGGGAATGCACGGTGTAATTCAGGTACACGACGAGTCATGGTACCGGTATGCCAGTGCTCAAGTACACGACCAGTACATAACCATAATGGATATTCTTCATCCGGTGATTCTGCAGGTGCTTCATAAGGAACACCTAGAATAATCGCTTTTTTATCTGGATAGCCATAGAATGCGATATCTTCACCTGGTTTGACATACGGGTCAAAGCCTTCACGGTAACGCCATAAGGTTTCTTTACCGTCAACAACCGGCCAACGTAAACCACGTACTTGGTGATAAGTATCGAATGGTGCTAAGTCATGACCATGACCACGACCGAAGTCTGCGTATTCTTCGAATAAACCTTTTTGTAGGTAGTAACCAAAGTGATCGGCTTCATCATTGATGTATCCCGGAACATCGGTTGGTACTTTATATTTGTTTACTTCACCATTTTCGTAAAGTACTTCATATAAAGTTTTGCCACGATATTCAGGCATTTGAGCTAATAACTCTTCACCCCATACTTCATCCGTTTTGAAGTATTTAGCAAATTCAACAATTTGCCATAAGTCAGAACGAGACTCACCTGGGCCTTTCACTTGTTGACGCCATAATTGAGTACGACGTTCAGCGTTACCGTAGCCCCCTTCTTTTTCTACCCACATACAAGTTGGAAGAATTAAGTCTGCTGCAACCGCAGAAACGGATGGGTAAGGGTCTGAAACAACGATAAAGTTTTCAGGATTACGCCAGCCTGGGAAAACTTCGTCGTTAATATTTGGACCACCTTGCATATTGTTGGTACACATTTGCCATAAGAAATTTAGCTTACCATCTTTTAAGGCACGACTTTGTTGTACAGCAGGGAAACCCGGAACAGTAGGAATGGTGCCTTTCGGTAATTTCCATTTTTTCTCAGCGATTTCAACATGTTTTGGGTTGGTTACCACCATGTCCGCAGGTAAGCGGTGAACGAAAGTACCTACTTCACGTGCGGTACCACAAGCTGAAGGCTGACCAGTTAATGAGAATGGACCACAACCTGGTTTAGAAATTTTACCTGTAAGTAAGTGGACGTTATACATCATTTGGTTAACCCATACACCACGGGTATGTTGGTTGAAGCCCATTGTCCAGTAAGATACTAAATTCTGTTCTGGATCTGCGTACATCTTCGCAAGAGTTTCAAGCTGATCTTTTGGTACACCAGAAATACGGTGTGCTTCATCTAATGTATAAGGTGCAACGATTTTCTTGAATTCTTCGAAGTCAGAATCATGCATTTTACCTGCGGTTTTACGGTTTTTCGCTGCAACTTCAAGTGGGTGTTCTGGGCGTAAACCATAACCAATATCTGTTTCACCACGTTTGAATTTAGTGTGTTTATTAACGAAGTCCCAGTTTACTTTATCGTTTTGGATAATGTAGTTAGCGATATAGTTAAGGATTGCAAGGTCTGCATGTGGATTAAATACGATAGGCACATCAGCTAATTCAAACGAACGGTGTTCGAATGTTGACATAACTACAACTTTCACATTATCAGAAGAAAGACGACGGTCAGAAATACGAGACCATAAAATTGGGTGCATTTCCGCCATGTTTGAACCCCAAAGCACAAATGCATCGGTTTTCTCGATATCGTTATAGCAACCCATTGGTTCATCCATACCGAATGTACGCATAAATGCAACCGCTGCAGACGCCATACAGTGACGAGCATTCGGGTCGATAGTATTAGAACGGAAACCAGCTTTCCAAAGTTTTACTTTTGCGTAACCTTCGTAGATGGTTGTTTGACCGGAAGAGAACATCCCAACAGCATTTGGTTCTTTTTTCTTCAAGATGTCTTTGATTTTTTCCGCCATGATAGTGAAAGCTTGATCCCAAGAAACGGGTGTAAAGTCACCTTCTTTATGGAATTTACCATCTTTCATACGTAATAACGGAGTTTGTACACGGTCTGCACCGTACATGATTTTAGAAAGGAAGTAACCTTTGATACAGTTTAAACCACGGTTTACCTCTGCATCTGGGTCACCTTGAGTTGCGACAACTCGACCATCTTTGGTTCCTACCAATACGCTACATCCTGTACCACAGAAACGACATGGCGCTTTATCCCATTTGATGCCCATATCTTCTGCCGCATCAACCTGTTTAACAGGGATGGTCATACCGGCAGCCGCTGCTGCTGCAAGCGCAGCATTGGCTTTCATAAAATCTCTACGATTAAGTTCCATAGTTTTCCCCACTCGTTGTTGAATTTTTTAGAATATACAAAATGGCATGTATACCTAAATTATTTATTTTTCATCTAAGTAATTCGAAATTAAAGAAACGACAATTACTCCTGGGATATCTTTAATTTCATCCATAAGATCCGCTAATGCTAATTGACGGTTACTTTCAAGGGTGACCACCAATTTGCCTTCATCAGATTTTTCGCCATGAATCTCAGCGGTTGGAATCGCTAAAATGGCTTCTTTGACTTGGTTAAGTTTTTCTGGTCTGGCTTGCACAACAATGCTGCATACATACCAGTTCTCATTTTCGCTAAATTGACTCATCGATATTTGTTTCAATATTAAAAATTTTTATTGCTTTTGTTGGGCAAACACTTAGGCAAGCGCCACAACCATTACAGCTTTCTAAATCTAATATGGGTTTTGCCACACCACCAAGCTGTAATCGAAAACGGATGGCATTCATCGGACAGCTATCTTGGCAACTTCGACATTCCACTCGATTTTCTGTTAGGCACTGCGTTGTAATCTCAACTTTATGTGTCCAAGGCTTTTCTTCTAATGAGTGAAAAATCGGTTGTTCACAGACTAAAACACATTTTTGGCAGAAAGTGCATTCGCCCTTGTCAAATTGTATTTCAGGGAAACCGCCATCGCCTTTTACGATAATTTGGGTTTCACATATCAGTATGCAATCACCGCATCGAGTGCATTTATCTGTAAAGTCTGCTTCGTTTACCGACCAAGGTAGACGTATAGCATTTATACCTTGAATTTTAGCGTTTTCAGAATGTAACGATTGTAAAAATTGCCCACGTAATAATTGTCTGCGAGAAGGATTTTCAATCGCCATATTTTTCTTTAAAGTTCGGTATTTTCAAGGGGAGCATTATCTAGCTCCGATAACAAAATAGTAACTACCTAAAAGGAGTAGTTTTTAAGAAATATACACTTTTCTTGAGGTAGATCAAGGATATTTTGAAAGGAAATTAGGGATGTAAATAAATTGTTAAAATATAAGTGAAAATGATTATTAAATAGGGCGGATAATCCGCCCTGAAGTATGCTTAAAATATTATGCGTTTTTTGTTGGGTAATCCCACCAAATATCGAATAATTCACTGATTTCGATTTGTTGCAATTTATTCTCTTCTAACCATTTTTGTACTAATTGGCGATGGCTTTCATCACATTTGCCGATTTTCTCTAAGCAAACTAAGCCTTCCCAATGTAAATAGCCGCTACCTTCATAAGCTAAGCCGTTTGGTTGAATCACTTCAGCAATAAAACGATCAACGGTTTCATCGATAGTTTCGATGCTGGTTCCTTCAGCAAATTGCCAATTCACTAAAAAGCCTAATTCTTGGAATTCAGCTAAGTGAAGTTTTTTACGTTGACGTTGATTACGAGTTTTCATTTTCAATGTTCTCCTATGTTAAGGTAATGGGTATAGTCATCATCTCGATGATTATTTTTTCTTAAAGTATAAATCCCACACGCCGTGACCTAAGCGATGACCGCGCGCCTCAAATTTTGTAAGAGGGCGGAAATCAGGACGTGGAATATAATCTTGTTCGGCAGTATTGACTAAATTTTCATTGGCTGAAAGCACTTCGAGCATTTGTTCCGCATAGTTTTCCCAGTCCGTTGCCATATGAATAAAGCCATTGGGTTGTAATTTTTGGACGACTTGCTCCACAAAGTGCGGTTGAACAATGCGGCGTTTATGATGTTTCGCTTTGTGCCAAGGGTCTGGGAAGAAAAGCTGTAAACCGCCCAATTCACCGTCTTTCACACAATCACGTAAAATTTCAGTGGCATCATGACAAATCACGCGAAGGTTTTTCACGCCTTTTTCTACCGCATAAGCAATACAGGCACCCACACCAGGTGTGTGCACTTCAATACCGAGATAATTTTTATCAGGATTCGCTTTAGCCATATCCACTAAAGATTTCCCCATCCCGAAGCCAATTTCTAATATAATGGGATTCGTATTGCCATAAATCGCGGTAAAATCAAAAGGGGCGTTTTGATAATCTAATCCAAGATCAGCCCAGTGATCGTTCATCATATTTTTTTGAAAATCACTTAAGCGACCTGTTCGCAACACAAAGCTACGAACTTTACGTTTATAACGACCATCTTCTGTAAATTCAGCCGTTTCAACGGTTTTACGTTTTTGATCAGCAAAGGTTTTTTGCGCTTCTGTCATGGTTTTTATTCGCTCAATTAAAATTGGCGGCGATTATACACTAAAAGGCAAGGTTGTGGGATTTTTCCACCTAATTCCCGTATAATAGCGAAAATTTTTAATTGTTTTTTGTTATGAATATTGTCCGAGTTGCATTAGCCGTATCGCTTCCCCGATTTTTTGATTATCTCTATTCGCCAGACTTGACGCCAATCGTTGGTGGACGAGTATTGGTGCCTTTTGGTTCGCAAAAACGAGTCGGGATCGTGGTGGATTTGCCCGCTTCTTCAGATGTAGCAAAAGAAAAGTTAAAACCGATTATTGATGTGCTTGATGCTGAATCACTTTTTAATTCCACAATTTGGGATTGGCTGGCTTGGTCCGCTAATTATTATCGTGCTGCATTAGGCGATGTGTTGTTTCAAGCGTTGCCAGTCAAACTCCGCAATGGAGAAAGTGCGGTTAAAAATGACCGCACTTTTTGGCGTATTACGGACCTTGGAAAACAAGCGTTAGAATCAGGTGAGTTAAAACGAGCCAAAAAACAAATTGAAGCCTTAAATTTATTGCTCACGCAAGATCTAGAAAAAGGTAACAATGAGATCAGCTCCGCAATTTGGTCAGCCCTTAAAGGCAAAGATTATGTGGAAGAGATTATTGTACCTTCTGAACAAAAAAGTTGGCAGCAAGCGCTAGGGGATAATCCTTTAGTTAATCTTGATAACCGATTGATCTTAAACAAGCAACAAGCCCTTGCATTTAGCCAGTTGCTTTTCCAAGAAGGCTTTAATGTGTGGTTGTTAGAGGGCGTGACCGGTTCAGGCAAAACTGAAATCTATCTGCAGTATATTGAAGAAGTCTTAAAGAAAGGCAAACAGGTTTTAGTGCTTGTTCCTGAAATTGGACTTACCCCTCAGACCGTGAGACGGTTCCAAGCTCGCTTTAATGTAGAAATTGATGTATTGCATTCCAACTTGAATGATACACAGCGCTTAAATGTTTGGGAGCGAGCAAGAACAGGACAGAGTGCAATCGTGATTGGTACGAGATCGGCACTTTTCACCCAGTTTTCAGATCTCGGCTTAATCATTTTAGATGAAGAACATGACGGCTCGTTTAAACAGCAAGATGGTTGGCGTTATCATGCGAGAGATTTAGGTATTGTTTTAGCGCAAAAACTCAATATTCCTATCTTATTAGGTTCTGCCACACCAAGTTTAGAAAGTGTAAATAACGTACAAAATGGTAAATATCATCATTTGGTGCTATCAAAAAGGGCTGGAAATGCGACCGCACTTCGCCAGTTTGTGATTGATTTAAAACATCAACGAATTCAAAACGGCTTATCCGAGCCGCTATTGAAACGTATGCAAGAACACTTAGAAAAAGGCAATCAAGTATTGTTATTCCTTAATCGACGTGGATTTGCGCCTGTGTTGTTATGTCATGAATGTGGCTGGATTGATGAATGTCATCATTGCGAAAAACCTTATACTTATCACCAACATCAGCGTGTTTTACGCTGCCATCATTGTGGCGCACAAAAAACAGTGCCGATGCAATGTGGTCATTGTGGTTCAACGCATTTAGTCACAACGGGGTTAGGCACTGAACAACTGGAGGAAACCTTAAAAGCACGTTTCCCACAATATAATATTGCTCGTATCGATCGTGATAGCACAGCACGAAAAGGCAAGCTTGAAGGTTATTTAGAGGATATTCAGCAAGGTAAAAGCCAGATTTTAATTGGTACCCAAATGTTAGCCAAAGGACACCATTTCCCGAATGTCACCTTGGTTGCGTTAGTGAATGTGGATAATGCCTTGTTTTCCCTTGATTTTAGAGCCGAAGAACGTTTGGCGCAGCTTTATGTACAAGTTGCAGGGCGCTCAGGCAGAGCTGAAAAACAGGGTGAAGTGGTTTTGCAGACACATTATCCGGATCATCCGTTATTAACTACCTTGCTTGAAAAGGGCTATCAAGCCTTTGCAGAAGAAATCTTGAAGCTACGCCATAATATGGGCTTGCCTCCGTTTAGTTTCCAAGCGTTGTTTAAAGCACAATGTCGTCATTCTGAAGAGGCGGAAAATGCATTGTCGCAATTAGCCTCTTTCTTCTATGAACAAAAAATAGAAGGCTTGCAAGTGTTGGGGCCGATTCCCGCACCGTTCAGCAAAAAAGCGGGGCAATATCGTTGGCAGTTGCTATTACAGCACGCTTCTCGGAAACAATTACAGGCGGCATTAAGTCGATATTCGCCAGAGCTGATAAAGTCTTCTCAAGTGCGGTTGATTTTAGACGTGGATCCATTGGATTTGAGTTAGCAAAAATTCCCTAGAAAAATGCACAGTTTTTCAGTAGAATTAGGCGTTTTTTATACTCTAAGTTTAATTTATCGAATATTTTAGGATTTTATCGTGGCTCATCGAGATTTTGCCGGTCGAAGCGGCTCAAAAAATAATAAAAAGAAAGCAAAGAAAAGTTTTAATCGCAATACCTTAATTGTTCTTGCGTTGGTGGCGGTATTAGGTTTTGGGGTAGGGCTTTACTTCTTAAAAAGTAAAACACCAGCACCAGTAGTGACGACAAATGTTCAGCCGGAAAAACCACAACCGAAAAGTGTGTTACCAAATCGCCCAGAAGAGGTGTGGCACTATATTAAAGAATTAGAAACTCGTACGGTGCCGGTGGATAATAATCCTTCTTCTGTTGAAAAAAATATGCGTTTGACGGAAGAACAGCGTCAAGTGCTTATTCAAATGGAAAAAGATCAAAAGGCAGCAGAAGAAGCGAAAAAATTAGAAGCTCAACGTAAAGAGCAAGAAGCAGCAAATGCAGAAAAAGCCGCGGCTCAAGCACAGCAAACTCAACCAGCACAGACAGCTCAAACTCAGCCAGCTCAGCAAACAGCAAAACCAGAAGCGAAAAAGCCTGAGCCTGTTAAAAAGCCTGAACCACCGAAAAAAGCAGAAGTGGTGAAAGCAGAACCTGTAAAAACAGAGTCGGCTAAAACCGAGCAGCCAAAAAAAGCAGAACCAAAACCAGCAGAACAACAAGTACAGGCTGGCGGTAAAAAATTTGGTTTACAATGTGGTGCATTTAAAAATCGTGCACAAGCAGAAAGTTTACAAGGTCGCCTTGCGATGGCTGGTGTGAATGCACAAATTGCGACAAGTGAAGAATGGAACCGCGTACGAGTGGGACCATTTGGTAGTCGAGATGCCGCAACAGCAGCACAAGATAAAGCAAAATCAGTGGCGAGTTGCGTAGTGATTGGAATGTAATTCAGAATTTAAAAGTGCGGTTAAAAATAACCGCACTTTTTTTATATTTTCACTTGCCAAAAAACGAAAAATCAATAAAATGAACGTTTATTCATTTTTGATATTCATCTTAAATGACCTTTCTCATATATAACCCTAAGAATTTAATTTTT
>NZ_JAPWBP010000010.1:0-44081 GCF_041433495.1 Haemophilus sp. 27098_8_127 | reverse complement strand
TTTTATTATGCAACAAGTAAAAGCCTCTAAAACGAAGCTTGATGTCAGCGAGCAGATCTTTGATGCAACAGATCGTCTTATGGCAAAAGAAGGATTACATTATCTTTCTATGCATAAGTTAGCCAAGGAAGCTGGCATCGCAGCGGGTACGATTTATCTTTATTTTAAGAGTAAAGACGAGTTATTAGCACAATTTGCTCGTCGAGTGTTCAATAAGTTTGCTGTGGCGATTGAAGAAGGTTTTGATGAAAGCCAATCTTTTTTCGAGCAATACAGAAAAATGTGGTGGAATATTTGGCATTTTCTTCAAGAAAATCCAACGATTCTGTTAAACATGAGCCAATATCGATCTTTACCAGAGTTTATTGAAACCTGCAAAGAAATGGAGCATTCGTGTTGGGAACACTTTTGTCTCAAGGGACAAGCCGCAAATGTGTTAGCTGATTTAGATCCTCACATGTTATTTTTGCTGAGTCTTAAAACAGCAATAGTTTTAGCCTCAGATATCAAGTTTCTCGGTACGGCAGTAACCGATGCGATGTTAGAATCTGTCATTGAACGCTCTTGGCGTGCAATTCAGAAATAGTCATTTTATTGTCTTAATGGAGTTTTCCAAATGAGTATAACTCAAACTGATAAACCAAAGCGTTCACACGTTTTCTTTTTGAAATTAGCGTTAGGCGTATTTGTGTTAATTTTTGCAGCAATGATTTTCCTTAATCAAATGAAGGCAAAAGGCATTGCTGATTTCTTGGCAAATAAACCAGAAACAGCATCCCCTGTAACAGCGATGACAGTAAAGGCTTCAGAATGGACGCCAATTATTGAAACGACAGGTCTTGTTCGTCCGAACCAAGGGGCGATGTTAAGCGCTCAAAGTGCAGGAACCGTGTCTAAAGTGCTCGTGCAAAATGGACAGAGCGTGAAAAAAGGGGATTTGTTAGTTGAGTTAGATAGCTCGGTTGAGCGTGCAAGCTTACAAGCCGCACAAGCTCAGGTGGTGTCATTGCGTCAAACTTATCAACGTTATGCAAACCTTGCGGGCAGCGGGGCTGTTTCTCGTCAAGAATTAGATAATGCAAAAGCAGCTTATGAAGCACAAGCGGCAAATATTGAGTCATTAAAAGCGGCAATTGAACGTCGCCAAATCGTCGCGCCATTTGATGGTAAAGCCGGTATCGTGAAAGTGAATGTTGGTCAATACGTTTCAAACGGTACTGAAATTGTGCGTGTTGAAGATCGTTCTTCTATGAAAGTGGATTTTGCGATTGCGCAAAACCTATTAGATAAATTGCATATTGGTCAAAAAGTAACGGCTACGGCAGATGCGCGTAAAGGTGAAACCTTTGCAGCAAAAGTTACTGCCATTGAGCCGGCAATTAATTCTTCAACCGGTTTAGTGGATGTTCAAGCAACATTTGAACCAGAAGATGGGGCAAAATTATTGTCCGGTATGTTTACTCGCTTACATGTGGCTTTGCCAACAGAACATAATCAAATTGTGGTGCCACAAGTGGCGGTGAGTTACAACATGTATGGCGAATCGCTTTATATTTTGACCGCACTTTCCGATGAAGATATTGAGAAATTAGGCGGCGCAGAAAAAGCAGCTAATATGTACCGTGCAAAATCAATCACTGTATTTACGAAAGATCGTCAAGGTATTTATGCACAATTAAAAGGTGACGAAGTTAAAGTTGGCGATAAAATTGTGACTGGTGGTCAGCAAAACTTAAGTAACGGCTCATTAGTCTCTGTTGCAGATAAAGCGGGCGTAGGTACTGAACAACCTGCGAATAAAACGAATCTTTAATTAGGAAAAGCGAATGAAATTTACCGATATATTTATTCGTCGCCCTGTGTTGGCGGTTTCGATTAGCTTGTTAATCATTATTTTAGGATTACAAGCGATCTCGAAACTAGCTGTGCGTGAATATCCGAAAATGACTACGACGGTGATTACGGTGAGCACGGTTTACCCAGGTGCGGATGCAAACTTAATTCAAGCGTTTGTTACTTCAAAAATTGAAGAAGCGGTAGCACAAGCAGATAATGTGGACTATATGTCTTCAAGCTCTAGCCCAAGTACGTCAACTGTCACCGTAAAAATGAAATTAAATACGGATCCAAATGCGGCCTTGGCAGACGTGTTAGCCAAAGTTAACTCGGTTCGTTCTGAATTGCCAAGTGGTATTGAAGATCCAACGATTTCTTCATCAACCGGTGGTTCGGGGATTATGTATATTAGTTTCCGTTCTGACAAGCTTGATGCAAGCCAAGTGACTGACTATATTCAACGCGTAGTCAAACCTCAGTTCTTTACTGTAGAAGGGGTGGCGAGTGTGCAGATCTTTGGTGCATCTGAGTACGCACTTCGTATTTGGTTAGACCCAGAAAAAATGGCGGCTCAAAACCTTTCTGCCACACAAGTGATGTCCGCATTATCAGCGAATAACGTTCAAACAGCAGCAGGTAATGATAATGGCTATTTTGTAACCTATAAAAACAAAGTAGAAACCACGACAAAATCGGTTGAAGAATTAGGTAACTTAATTGTGATGTCTAACGGTGATAAGTTAGTACGTTTACGCGATATCGCTGATATTGAGTTAAATAAATCAAGCGATAGCTCACGTGCGGTAGCCAATGGCGCAGATTCTGTTGTATTAGCGATTAACCCAACCTCGTCAGCAAACCCATTAACGGTAGCTGCGAAAGTACGTCCGCTATATGACAGTATTAAAAATAATCTACCGGATGCTATTGAATCTGACATCTTATATGACCGTACAATTGCGATTAATAACTCCATTAATGAAGTAATCAAAACGATTGTTGAGGCAACGATAATCGTGTTGGTGGTGATTACCATGTTTATTGGTTCATTCCGCGCGATTTTAATCCCGGTTATCACTATTCCGATTTCATTAATTGGGGTAATTATGTTGCTTCAAACCTTAGATTTCTCCATTAACTTGATGACGTTGCTAGCATTGGTTCTGGCTATCGGTTTAGTGGTAGATGATGCGATTGTGGTATTGGAAAACGTGGACCGTCACATTAAGTTAGGAGAAACGCCATTCCGTGCGGCGATTATCGGTACGCGTGAAATTGCCGTTCCCGTTATTTCCATGACCATTGCCTTGATTGCGGTATATTCTCCAATGGCGTTAATGGGGGGAATCACTGGGACGTTGTTTAAAGAGTTCGCCTTAACCCTTGCAGGGGCAGTATTTATTTCGGGTATCGTGGCATTAACACTTTCACCGATGATGACCAGTAAATTACTGAAATCGAATGCAGAACCAAGTAAATTAGAGCAACGAGTAGAGCATACATTAAGCAAAGTGAATGCGGCTTATGCCTATGTCCTTGATTTGGTCATGGTTAATCGTAAATGTATGTTGGTGTTTGCGGCAATTATCTTTGCGACCTTGCCTGTGCTGTTTAAATCGCTTTCCAGTGAATTAACGCCATCAGAAGATAAGGGGGCATTTTTAGCGATTGGTTCAGCACCGTCTAACGTAAACGTAGATTATGTGCAAAATGCGATGGCACCTTATCAAGAGATTTTAAAAAATACGCCAGAAGTGCAGTTTGCCATGACGATTGCAGGGGCACCAAGTTCTAACCAATCTTTAAACGTTGTGACTTTAAAAGATTGGAAAGAACGCTCAAAAAGCCAAACAGCCATTGTGAATGAGTTGAATGAAAAAGCGAAATCCATTCCTGAAGTATCTGTACAAGGTTTCTCGTTCCCAGAAATTGATACAGGGGAGCAAGGTCCTCCAATCGGTTTTGTGATTAGTACGTCACAAGACTATGGCGATTTAGCGAATGTGGCAGGTAAATTCTTAGAGGATATGCAGAAATCCAGTAAGTTCGTTTATACCAACCTCGATCTTAAATTTGATACTGCTCAAATGAGGATTAAGATCGACCGTGAAAAAGCGGGGACTTACGGTATTACGATGCAACAAATCAGCCGTACGTTAGGGAGTTTCTTATCTGCCGCAACCATTGAACGTGTGGATATTGACGGCCGTGCTTATAAAATTATTTCCCAAGTAAAACGTGACAATCGTTTATCACCGGAAAGTTTTAATAAGTATTACATCACCGCAGCAAATGGTACCTCTGTTCCATTAAGCAGCTTGGTGACGGCTACATTGGAACCGCAACCAAGTACATTGCCTCGTTTCAGCCAGTTAAACTCTGCGGTGATTAGTGCTGTACCGATGCCGGGTACTTCAATTGGTGATGCAGTCCAATGGTTACAAGACAATGCGAAAAATACCTTGCCACAGGGTTACAACTATGACTTTAAAGGTGAGGCACGTCAGTTAGTACAAGAGGGTAATGCACTTGCTGTAACGTTCTTACTTGCGGTAGTGATTATTTTCTTAGTCTTGGCGATTCAGTTTGAATCAATTCGCGATCCAATCGTGATTATGATTTCCGTACCCTTAGCCGTGAGTGGCGCATTGTTAGCCTTAAATGCCTTTGGATTTGTAGGGATTGCTGGAACGACACTCAATATCTACTCACAAGTGGGTTTGATTACCCTGGTTGGTCTTATTACGAAACACGGTATTTTGATGTGTGAAGTAGCGAAAGAAGAGCAGTTAAACCACGGTAAAACGCGTATTGAAGCGATCACCGAAGCGGCTAAAGTACGTTTACGTCCAATTTTGATGACAACCGCAGCGATGATTGCAGGTCTTGTACCGTTGCTTTATGCAACAGGTGCTGGTGCGGTATCTCGTTTCAGTATTGGTATCGTTATTGTGGCAGGCTTGGCTATCGGTACATTGTTTACCTTGTTCGTGTTGCCAGTGATTTATTCTTACATTGCAAGCGAACACAAACCGTTACCAGTGTTTGATGAAAATGTAAAACCAATTGAAGGTCACATTAACGAACAGCATTAATTGAAAATACTATAAAAACAAACCGCACTTTGATTTTTCAAGTGCGGTTTTCTTTTTGAGATTAAAAAAGCGAACATGATATTCGCTTTTTATTTATGAAAGTGCGGTCAATTTTTTGACTGTTTTATTTAGCCATTTTTATTTTTAGCGGCTTTGTAAAGTTCCATTGCTTCTGGTAATAAGCGTTGTAAGTTTTCTTGACGGGACTCATCACTCGGGTGAGTAGAAGCTAACACATCAAGTGCCCCTTTAGAACCACCAGAGGCTTTTGCCATTTTTTGCCATAAGCCAGGCGCGACTTGTGGATTATAACCCGAGCGAGCCATTAACATGAGACCCACCTCATCGGCTTCAGTTTCAGCACTACGAGAGTACGGTTTATCTAAAGCAAAGTCTTTCGTGAGTGTCACTAAATCAGTCACATCGGCTCCAACCACAACAGACAGTGCTGTTCCACCAATAGCGCCTGCAATGGCACTCATGGTGCCGAAGTTGGCTTTGGCTTTACCATGTTCTTTTAAGGCGTGTGCCATTTCATGTCCCATTACAACGGCAATTTCATTGTCGTTTAGTTGTAAGGTATCTACTAAACCTGTGTAGAAAGCCATTTTCCCGCCAGGCATTGCCCAAGCATTGAGCTCTTTAGATTTAATGACATTGATTTGCCAATTAAACTCCAAGCCTGTTTCATTCTCTTGGTTTGCATAAGGCACCATTTTGTTAAAGACATGATGAATACGTCTTGCAGTATTTGATGTAGTATCAATCGCACCTTGTGAGCGAATTTTCCCCATTTCTTGTGTGTAGCTGCTTGCTGCCTCTTGATTAATTGAAGCAGAATCCGCACAAGACGTGATAACCGCCCCTGCTAATACAGCAAAAGCAAAACTTTTGAGTTGTTTTTTCATAAATTATCCTTTTGTTGAGATGGCTGATTATATGAATTTATTGCGTTTTGTCGATACAAAAAGATTGTCTTTTAATTTTGTACTACTATAATAGTGCAAATTTTTATTTTAGGACTTAACGATGACAATAAAAAAATCTCCTTCTTTATTAGGCGGCGCCATGATTATTGCGGGTACCGCAATTGGTGCCGGTATGCTTGCTAACCCAACCTCAACGGCCGGTGTATGGTTTATCGGCTCTATTCTGGCTTTAGTTTACACTTGGTTTTGTATGACCACATCAGGTTTGATGATCTTAGAAGCCAACTTACATTATCCTACCGGCTCAAGCTTTGACACCATCGTAAAAGATTTGTTAGGTAAAGGTTGGAATATTATCAATGGTCTTTCTGTTGCTTTTGTGTTGTATATTTTGACTTATGCCTACATCACTTCTGGCGGTGGGATTACACAAAATTTGCTTAATCAAGCTTTTGGTTCTGCTGAAAGTGCGGTCGATATTGGACGTACTTCTGGCTCCTTAATTTTCTGTTTTATTCTTGCGGCTTTCGTATGGCTTTCCACTAAAGCCGTGGATCGTTTCACAACTGTATTAATTGTTGGGATGGTAGTCGCTTTCTTCCTTTCTACCGCAGGTTTATTGAGCTCTGTAAAAACAGAAGTGTTATTCAATACTATTGCAGAAGGTGATCAAACTTATTTACCTTATTTATTGACCGCACTCCCTGTTTGCTTAGTGTCTTTTGGTTTCCATGGAAATGTACCGAGTCTCGTCAAATATTACGATCGCGATGGTAGTCGTGTAATGAAATCGATCTTTATAGGTACAGGCTTAGCCTTAGTGATTTACATCTTATGGCAGCTTGCGGTGCAAGGTAATTTACCTCGTACAGAATTTGCACCCGTAATTGAAAAAGGCGGCGATGTATCGGCATTATTAGAAGCATTACACAAATATATTGAAGTGGAATACATTGCGGTTGTATTGAATTTCTTTGCTTATATGGCTATTGCAACCTCATTCTTAGGGGTAACGTTAGGTTTATTTGATTATATTGCCGATTTATTTAAATTTGATGACAGCGTATTAGGCAGAACAAAAACCACATTGGTAACATTCTTACCGCCACTATTGTTAAGTCTACAATTCCCTTATGGTTTCGTGATTGCCATTGGTTATGCCGGATTAGCTGCAACCATTTGGGCAGCAATCGTGCCGGCACTACTTGCTAAAGCCAGTCGTCAAAAATTCCCAGATGCAACTTATAAAGTGTATGGCGGTAATTTTATGATTGGTTTTGTGATCTTATTCGGTGTGTTAAATATTGTGGCACAAGTAGGCGCAAACTTAGGATGGTTTGCAAGTTTCGCAGGATAAGTTTTCGCGTTAATATTGTAGGGGTGTATCGAATACGCCCTTTTTAATTTTACATAGGAAACGAGATGAGTAACCAAACGAGCGTTTATGATAAAGAAAACTTCTTTGCGCTTTATCAAAAACTTCGATCTAATCCCATCAGTCTCAATGAAATAGTGGAAAAGCCTACTATGCTTTCCCTATTACCTGATTTACAAGGGAAAAAATTACTCGATCTAGGCTGTGGAACGGGCGGACATTTGCAACTCTATTTAGAACGCGATGCGGCGAGTGTAGTGGGAACAGATCTTTCAGTTAAAATGGTCGAGCAAGCTGAAAAAGAGCTAAAAAAGTGCGGTCAGTTTTTAGGTCGTTTTTCGTTATATCAGCTACCGATGGAAAATTTGTCAGAATTGCCAGAACGTGATTTTGATGTCATTACCAGCTCTTTTGCTTTTCACTATATTGAAGATTTTCCTGCTTTATTAGCTTCCATTGCCAACAAACTTAAGCCTAATAGTACATTAGTTTTTTCCCAGGAGCATCCGATTACAACTTGCCATAAAGAAGGGGAGCGTTGGGAAAAAAATGAGAAAAAGCAGCAAGTCGCTTATCGTTTAAATCATTACCGTGATGAAGGCTTGAGAGAGCGGAATTGGTTTCAACAACCTTTTAAAACCTATCACCGCACGATGGCAACGATTATTAATGATTTAATTGCTGCAGGTTTTCAAATTGAACAAATGGCTGAACCCATGTTAGCCGAGCAACCACAATGGCATGATGAATTTAAAGATTTGCGACATCGTCCCCCTTTATTGTTTATTAAAGCAAGAAAAGTAATAAATTTGACAAAATAAACTGGTTTTTGACCGCACTTTATGGTATAAATCGCACCGCTGTTTTTGGGTTTCAAAAGCAGCGTTTTTAATTATTAACAACACACACATATCATTAAGGCTTAATCGGGGTGCCAAACGGTCGATTAGCTGATATGTGGAGGCTCAACCCCAACAAAAGGAAAATATTATGGCACAAGTTTCAATGCGCGACATGATCAACGCGGGCGTACACTTCGGACACCAAACTCGTTACTGGAATCCACAAATGAAACCTTTCATTTTTGGTGCTCGTAACGGTGTTCATATCATCAACTTAGAAAAAACTTTACCTTTATTCAACGAAGCTTTAGCGGAATTAACCCGTATTGCTAGCAACAACGGTAAAGTATTATTCGTTGGTACTAAACGCGCGGCTCAAGAAGCAGTACAAGCTGCAGCATTAGACTGTCAACAATATTATGTAAACCACCGTTGGTTAGGTGGTATGTTGACTAACTGGAAAACCGTTCGTCAATCAATTAAACGTTTAAAAGATTTAGAAACTCAATCTCAAGACGGTACTTTTGACAAATTAACCAAAAAAGAAGCGTTAATGCGTACCCGTGAGATGGAAAAACTTGAATTAAGCCTTGGCGGTATCAAAGATATGGGCGGCTTACCAGATGCGTTATTCGTTATCGGTGCAGACCACGAACATATCGCTGTTAAAGAAGCAAACAACCTAGGTATTCCTGTGTTTGCTATCGTTGATACTAACTCAACTCCAGCTGGCGTAGATTTCGTTATCCCTGGTAACGATGATGCGACTCGTGCTATCCAACTTTACGTTTCTGCAGCTGCAGCAGCGGTTAAAGAAGGTCGTGGTAACGAAGCGCAAGTTGCTGAAGAATTAGCAGCTGACGCAGAATAATTTAAGTTTTGCAATAAGGCGAAGCCCTTAATAATCAAACGATTAATTGGCATAGGGGCTAAAATTTAGCCCCTATATTTTTATCTAAAAGTGCGGTTAAAATGAATCGTACTTTCGACAGAGGATTTTTAAAATGGCTGAAATCACAGCATCATTAGTAAAAGAACTTCGTGAACGTACCGGTGCCGGTATGATGGAATGTAAAAAAGCATTAGTTGAAGCAAACGGTGATATCGAGTTAGCAATCGACAACATGCGTAAATCTGGTCAAGCTAAAGCTGCTAAAAAAGCAGGCCGTGTTGCAGCTGAAGGTGTTATCCTTGCTCGTGTACAAAATGGTTTCGGTGTATTAGTTGAAATGAACTGTGAAACTGACTTCGTAGCAAAAGATGCTGGCTTCTTAGGTTTAGCAAATGAAGTGGCTGATTTCGCAGCAGCACACAAAGGCACTACTATCGAAGCATTACAAGCACAATTTGAAGAAAAACGTGCTGCATTAGTGGCTAAAATCGGTGAGAACATGAACATCCGTCGTGTTGCTTACTTAGAAGGTCAAGTTATTGCTCAATACTTACACGGTGCAAAAATCGGTGTATTAGTTGCAGGTGAAGGTTCAGAAGATGAACTTAAAAAAGTGGCAATGCACGTAGCGGCATCTAAACCAGAATTCGTGAACCCAGAAAATGTACCTGCAGATGTTGTTGAACACGAGCGTCAAATTCAAATTGATATCGCAGTTAACTCTGGTAAACCAAAAGAAATCGCAGAGAAAATGGTTGAAGGTCGAATGAAGAAATTCACTGGTGAAGTTTCATTAACAGGTCAACCATTCGTAATGGATCCTTCTGTATCTGTAGGTGACTTCTTAAAATCAGTAAACACTTCAGTATCTAACTTCATCCGTTTAGAAGTGGGTGAAGGTATCGAGAAAAAAGAAGAAGACTTCGCAGCTGAAGTTGCAAAAATCACTGGCGGTAACGCTTAATTTTCTCCATTGAGATATAAAAAAAGCCGATATTGAATATCGGCTTTTTTGTTGTCTGAAATTTGAGATTTTCTATTTCTTTGGACGAATATCGATGGCAGGGTCTGCATCTTTACGATATTTTTCTTCAATCAGTTTTTTCAGTCCATAGTCATCTTTGTCAGCTTGTTCAGAGAATAAATCTTCTTCTAATGTGAGCTTCGGATTTTTAATGCCTATCCAATTAGCAATACCTTCTAAGAAATTCAAACCAGATTTAAAGGCTTTGTATTCTTTACGTGCCGTATCATCAGATGAAATCTTAAAGAGTGGAATATTATGATGTAATTGGCTGTGACAGTTTTGGTTAAACAAGGTGACGCCATGTTTATCATCTTCCTGATGACATAAACCATGATCTGAAAAATAAATCATTGAGAAAGTGCGGTGTGTTTTTTGCTCGTTTTCTTTGAGCGTTTCATACACTTTCTTAATAAAATTATCGGTTTTCTTAATGGATGTAATATAGCAATTTAAGTATTCGTTCTTTTTCTCAATATCATTGTCATTGAAAATTTTCGGGTAATCTTCAACGCGATCACAAGCAAGCGGATGCGAACCATAAATGTGTAATACAATAAAGCGTTTACCTTGCGTTGGATCTTCTAAAACTTGGGCAAATTTAGGAATTAAATCAAAATCGCTGTAGTTTGTAGAATTAAAGCTCCCACCTTTTTTCAAGAAAATGGTTTCATCAGATTTTGAGGCAAGCGAAGCAACTGGCGTGTCATATTCACCTAAAAAACCTTGATTAGAGAGCCAGTAGGTTTTCAGACCTGCAGACTTAATGAGATCCACTAAGCTTAAATCATAGTTTGGTTCCCATTTTTCTTTATCAGGTAACGTTAACATTAAGCGCAATGAGGCGACAGTGTTGGTTCCGGCGGATGTCATGCCATCAATCAGTGTACCATTTGCAGATGACATAAATGGTGTGTCATTGACGGGGTATCCATACGCATGCAAGTAATCTTTTCTCGCACTTTCACCCAAAATCATCACATAATCTTGGTATTTAGAATTTTCTAATGTGGATTGTCCCCAGCTGCTTTCCTGTGACATTTTTTTCAATTTTTGCCATTCATTAACAATTTCTACACTCGAATCTATTGTTTCTTTTAATGGCGCAGCAATCGGTAAGTTGTAGCCAATCAACAGGGTAGCGAGAGCAATGAATGTTTTATTGCGATAAAATTTCACCCCAAATTTGACCGCACTTTTGTAATGTAAAAAGACTAAAACTGGAATAGCTAAGGCTGCTAAATAGCTGCTCACAGGGATTTGCATGAGAAACTCTTTGGTCTCTAACATATCCGTCGCGAGAACCGATGCAATATATTGGTAGCTTGGCGCACCAAAATTTAAGCCTGTCGGCGTATAAATTGCGTGTAAGCAAACTAAGGGGAATAAAATAAAATAGAAAGATTTTTGACTACAGCTTAATAAAATAATAAAAATAGCGGTGAGTAAAATCAGACTAATAGATGGCTCAGGAAACATCCCTGAACCTCGTAAAATCAAATAACCGGCAGCAATGGCACAAGCCAAAGAAAAAAGTGCGGTTAAAATTTGTGAGGTTTTTGAAATCTTCATAAAGTTTACCTATAAAATCAAAACAGCGATATTTTATCGCACTTTTCTGACCAATTTCCATTTTTAACTTTTTCGCTCTTTTGCTAGAATAAGCCAAATTTTGTAACCGACAAAGGAAAAGACAAATGAGCCAACCAATTTACAAACGTATTTTATTGAAATTAAGTGGTGAAGCATTACAAGGGGATGAGGGATTCGGTATCGATCCTTCGATTCTTGATCGTATGGCGTTAGAGATTAAAGAATTAATTGAAATGGGCGTGGAAGTTGGTGTTGTGCTCGGCGGCGGTAACTTATTCCGTGGCGCAAAATTAGCTAAAGCAGGCATGAATCGCGTAGTAGGCGACCATATGGGGATGCTTGCAACTGTGATGAATGGCTTGGCTATGCGTGATGCGCTTCACCGTGCAGATGTGAATGCAAAATTAATGTCTGCTTTCCAATTAAATGGTATCTGCGATACCTATAATTGGTCTGAAGCGATTAAAATGTTACGTGAAAAACGTGTAGTTATTTTCTCAGCCGGTACAGGTAGCCCGTTCTTTACTACAGATTCTGCGGCATGCTTACGCGGTATCGAAATTGAAGCGGATATCGTTTTAAAAGCGACTAAAGTTGATGGTGTGTATGATTGCGATCCAGCAAAAAATCCTAATGCGAAGCTATACCATAAATTATCTTATGCAGAAGTGATTGATAAAGAATTAAAAGTAATGGATTTAGCCGCATTCACACTTGCGCGTGACCACGGTATGCCAATTCGTGTATTTAATATGTGTAAACCAGGTGCGTTACGCAAAGTTGTACTCGGTACAGAAGAAGGTACAACGATTAGTTAATTTTTAAACGAATAAAACGGCGAGAAAGTATCTCGCCTTTTTTGTGAATAAATTTATTCAAAACTCCCTAAAAATCCAGTAAAATCACTGTGTTTTATCTTTATTTATTGAAAAGGACAGATGAATGATTAATGAAATCAAACAAGATGCTGAAGTTCGTATGGAAAAAAGCCTCGAAGCGTTGCGTGGACATATTGCAAAAATCCGTACAGGTCGTGCTCAACCTAGCTTATTAGACGCGATCCAAGTGGAATACTATGGTGCAGCGACCCCACTTCGTCAATTAGCTAACGTGGTTGCAGAAGATGCGCGTACTTTAGCGGTAACGGTATTTGACCGTTCTTTAATCAGCGCAGTAGAAAAGGCGATTTTAACTTCTGATTTAGGTTTAAATCCATCTTCAGCGGGTACAACGATTCGCGTACCTCTTCCTCCATTAACTGAAGAACGTCGTCGTGATTTAATCAAAATCGTAAAAAGCGAAGGTGAGCAAGGTAAAGTCGCGATTCGTAACGTACGTCGTGATGCAAATGATAAAATCAAAGCATTATTAAAAGACAAAGAAATCAGCGAAAACGATCAACACAAAGCAGAAGAAATCATTCAAAAAGTCACTGATAGCTATATCAAAAAAGTGGATGAGATCTTAGCTGATAAAGAAAAAGAATTAATGGATTTCTAATTGTCGAACCATGTTTTGGGGCAGACCAAGTGTCTGCCCTTGTTCTATTCTGATGAAGAAATAAAAGCACAAAGTGCGGTCGAAATTTTATGCAAAAACAAAATCTTGTTATTTTAGGAGCAACCGGTTCTATTGGTCATAGCACCCTTTCAGTTATCGAACATAACCCCGACAAATACCATGCCTTTGCGTTAGTGGGGGGCAAAAATGTTGAGACAATGTTTGAACAATGCGTGAAATTTCAACCGCACTTTGCCGCACTAGATGACGAAAATGCGGCAAAGGTATTGCGAGAAAAATTAGCTTCACACCACATTAAAACGGAAGTCTTAGCTGGACAAAAAGCCATTTGTGAGCTAGCAGCACATCCTGATGCGGATCAAGTGATGGCCGCCATTGTTGGGGCAGCAGGATTACTACCAACTCTTTCAGCAGTAAAAGCGAGTAAGAAAGTCCTGCTTGCAAATAAAGAATCCTTGGTGACGTGTGGCCAGATCTTTATTGATGCAGTGAAGCAGTCGAAAGCAAAATTATTGCCTGTTGATAGTGAGCATAACGCGATTTTTCAATCTTTACCGCCTGAAGCGCAAGAAAAAGTCGGGTTCTGTCCTTTGAAAGAATTGGGTGTCAGTAAAATTGTCTTAACTGGTTCTGGTGGGCCTTTCCGTTATACGCCATTAAATGAGTTTGAACATATTACGCCAGAACAAGCCGTCGCTCATCCAAACTGGTCAATGGGTAAAAAAATCTCCGTGGATTCTGCCACGATGATGAATAAAGGTTTAGAGTACATTGAAGCCCGCTGGCTCTTCAATGCATCGGCTGATGAAATGGAAGTGATTATTCATCCTCAATCTATTATTCATTCAATGGTGCGTTATGTAGATGGCTCGGTCATTGCTCAAATGGGTAATCCGGATATGCGAACTCCCATTGCGGAAACCATGGCTTATCCAAATCGTACAGTCAGTGGAGTGGAACCATTAGATTTCTTTAAAATCAAAGAATTGACATTTATCGAACCTGATTTTAATCGTTATCCAAATTTAAAATTAGCGATCGATGCTTTTGTAGAAGGGCAGTATGCGACAACCGCTATGAATGCAGCAAATGAAATTGCAGTACAAGCCTTTTTAGATGGCTATATTAAATTTACGGATATTGCGAAAATTAACCAAGTATCAGTTGAGCAAATGCCATCTTCTATAATTTCAAGCATTGATGATGTATTAGCCGTAGATAAGCAAGCACGTGAATTAGCAGCTTCGCTGATTAAAAAGTTAATGTAGAATACACCAAAGTGCGGTCATAAAATCCGAATATTTTAGAATGAAAGAACTTGATAACAATAATATTCCCGAACACGTTGCCATCATAATGGATGGTAATGGGCGCTGGGCGAAGCAACAAAATAAGCTACGCATTTTTGGCCATACAAATGGTGTGGCAGCCGTGCGCCGTGCGGTGAGTTATGCACGACAAACTGGTGTTAAATTTTTGACGTTATATGCGTTTAGCAGCGAAAACTGGAATCGCCCTGAGCAAGAAGTGAGCGCTTTAATGTCGCTCTTTATGCAAGCGCTTGATCGAGAAGTCAAAAAATTACATAAAAATAATATTCGTTTAAAGATTATCGGTGATGTTTCTCGTTTTAGTGAAAAATTGCAAGAGAAGATCGCAAAAGCAGAAAATTTAACGGGAAATAATACCGCACTGACTTTAAATATTGCGGCGAATTACGGTGGTTGTTGGGATATTGTTCAAGCAACTCAACAATTAGCTGAAAAAGTAAAAAATAATGAGATTTCGGTGAGTGATATTAATGAATCACTTTTCCAGCAACATTTAGTGACACAAGATGAGCCGCCAGTCGATTTGTTAATTCGCACGAGCGGTGAGCAACGCATTAGTAATTTCTTGCTGTGGCAAATTGCGTATGCGGAATTGTGTTTTTTAGATGTGCTTTGGCCGGATTTTAGTGAAAAAGATTTTAATCAGGCAATTGCCTGCTATCAACAACGTCATCGCCGTTTTGGCGGGACAGAATAAGCGGAGAACTTATGCTTAAAGAACGTGTATTATCAGCCATTGTGTTGATTGCTTTGGTATTGTGTGCCTTGTTCTTATTTACCCCATTTTATTTTGCCCTAGCCTTAGGCTTTGTGGCGACGCTTGGTATTTGGGAGTGGGCTCAATTTGCTCGTTTTAAAAATCCTTTAGCGCGCCTTTGTATCGCGGCATTTTTAGGCGCATTTATCTTCCTTTGGCTTTATAACGAAGGTAATTATTTAGATGCGGGGCGAGTATTTGAAAACTACTTGCCGCTTTTATTGTTAAATTCAGTCGGTTGGTGGGCACTTGCATTAGTATTAGTGGTGACTTATCCAAGTTCAGCGAAGTTTTGGGGTAAAAATATCCCTTTACAAGTGTTGTTTGCTTTCTCTACGCTGATCCCTTTTGTTGCCGCAGTCTTACGTTTACGTTTAGATAATTATACTGCTGATCCTCATCATGGTTTATTCTTATTGCTTTATGTGTTTGTATTGGTATGGGCGGCTGACTCTGGTGCCTATTTTGCGGGACGAGCCTTTGGTAAGCACAAGCTTGCGCCGAAAGTCTCACCGGGAAAAACATGGCAAGGCGTATTTGGAGGCATGATCACCGCGGCGGTATTGGCATTTGTATTTATCCATTTCTCAGGTGAAACCTTATTAGGTAGCCGTTCAATGAGTGGTTTTGTTGTGCTTTCTGTGGCAACTGTGGCTATTTCTGTATTAGGTGACTTAGCAGAAAGTATGTTTAAACGTGAATCAGGCATTAAAGACAGTAGTCAATTAATTCCGGGCCATGGCGGTATTTTAGATCGTATTGATAGCTTAACAGCCGCAGTACCATTCTTCACATATTTCTATTTCTTTGTGTTATAGGATAGAACATGTCATTTTTGTGGTCGCTTGGCTCATTTATTATTGCAATTGCTGTGCTAGTTGCCGTGCACGAATACGGCCACTTTTGGGCAGCAAGAAAGTGTGGTATTAAAGTTCATCGTTTTTCGATTGGCTTTGGTAAAGTGATTTGGCGACGCACAGATAAATTGGGCACCGAATTTGCTATTTCAGCTATTCCGCTTGGCGGTTATGTCAAAATGCTTGACGGGCGAAATGAAGAAGTTCCAGCAGAATTAAAATCGCAGGCATTTGAAAGTAAATCTGTCGCTCAACGTGCTTTTGTCATTGCTGCAGGCCCGCTTGCTAATTTTATTTTTGCGATTTTGGCATATTGGGTGATTTATTCTGTAGGGATTCCGAGTGTTAAACCGGTCATTGAAAACGTCACGTCAAATTCACCGGCTGCAATAGCTCAAATTGAACCGAATACCCAGATTTTGGCAATTGATGGGAAGAATACCCCTGATTGGGAAACCATTAATTTATTGCTCACTGATAAGTTAGGTTCTGATTCTGTTGAGCTCACATTAACGCCTTTTGGTGAAAACCGACCTTATCAACGAACCATTAATCTGCAAAATTGGACATTTGAGCCGGATAAAGAAACAGCATTTGAAACATTAGGAATCAATCCAGTTTCAAGTAAAGTGGAGATGACTTTATCAAAAGTGGTGGAGAACTCACCAGCTAAAAAAGCGGGCCTATTGATTGGCGATAAAATTTTAGCAGAAAATTCGACCACACTTGATTGGAAAGCTTTTGTCGCACAGGTACAACAAGGTCAACCTTTTACAATCAAGGTTGAACGAAATCAGGAAATTTTTGACAAAACCTTGCAACCGGAGAAGAATCAAGATGGTAAATGGTTTGTAGGGTTAAGTCCGACGTTCTTAAAAGTTGGCGAACAGTATCGAACTGAATTAAAATATGGTATTCTTGATGCGCTACAAAAAGGTGTGGAAAAGACAGGCCAAATTTCTTGGTTTATTGTGAAGGCAATCGGGAAATTGCTTAGTGGTGAACTTTCATTTTCCAGTTTGGCTGGGCCAATTTCAATAGCCCAAGGTGCGGGAGCATCTTCTAACGCTGGCGTGATTTATTTCTTAAGTTTTCTCGCGTTAATTAGTGTTAATTTAGGCATAATGAATTTATTTCCGTTGCCAGTTTTAGATGGTGGACATCTCGTGTTTTTGGCGGCGGAAGCTATCAAAGGAAAACCTGTTTCAGAACGGGTACAAAATTTAAGTTATCGTATAGGGCTAACAATCTTGTTAATTGAAACAATTTTTGTGCTTTTTAATGATTTCTTACGTTTATAACTATTATTTTTTATAGGATAAAGTCGATGAAAAAACTTCTAATCGCAAGTTTATTATTCGGTACTACAACGAGTGTATTTGCGGCACCATTTGTAGCAAAAGACATTCGTGTTGACGGTGCTCAAGGAGACTTAGAACAACAAATTCTAGCGAGTCTTCCTGTTCGTAGCGGTCAGCGTGTAACGGATAAAGACGTAGCCAATATTGTACGTTCATTGTTTGTAAGTGGACAGTTTGATGATGTCAAAGCTTTCCAAGATGGCGATGCGTTAGTTGTGAGCGTTATCGCGAAACCAATCATTTCTGAAGTGAATATTAAAGGCAACTCAGCCGTTCCGACGGAAGCACTGAAACAAAATCTTGATGCAAATGGATTAAAGAGTGGTGAGGTGCTAAATCGTGCGAAGTTAGATGGGTTTGCTCAAAGCTTAAGAGATCATTATAAGAGCGTAGGTCGCTATAATGCGAAAGTTGAGCCTATCGTGACGACTTTACCCAATAATCGAGCGGAAATTACCCTTCAAATTGATGAAGATGATACCGCAAAACTTCGTTCAGTGACTTTTAATGGAAATGAAGCGATTTCGAGCAGTAAGTTACAAGAACAAATGGAGCTTCAACCAGATTCTTGGTGGAAACTTTGGGGTAATAAGTTTGATGGTTCTCAGTTTGAGAAAGATATCCAAACTATCCAAGATTACTACCAAAATAATGGTTACGCAAAAGCAAAAGTGACTAAAACAGATGTTCAATTAAATGAAGATCATACAAAAGCAGATGTGACTATTGATGTAAGTGAAGGTGACAAATACAATTTAAGTTCAGCTCGTATTGTTGGTAACCTAGGTGGTATGGCTAATGAGTTACAACCATTATTGCGCGATCTTCACTTAAACGAAACATTCAGACGTTCAGATGTGCAATACGTAGAAAGCTTAATTAAAGATAAATTAGGTGAACGTGGTTATGGCAGTGCAACAGTTAATACAGTACCAACTTTTGATGATGCGAATAAAACATTAGCATTAACCTTTGTGGTTGATGCGGGACGTCGTTTATCTGTACGTCAAGTTCGCTTTGAAGGTAATACGGTTTCTGCTGATAGTACATTGCGCCAAGAAATGCGTCAGCAAGAAGGGACTTGGTATAACTCTCAATTAGTTGAGTTAGGTAAAGTTCGTTTAGATAGAACAGGTTTCTTTGAAAGCGTAGAAAACCGAATTGAACCAATCCAAGGTTCTAATGATGAAGTGGATGTGGTGTATAAAGTCAGAGAACGTAATACAGGTAGTATCAACTTTGGTATCGGTTATGGTACAGAAAGTGGTATCAGCTATCAAGCGAGTGTGAAACAAGATAACTTCTTGGGAACAGGTGCGGCGGTAAGTCTAGGTGGTACACGTAATGACTATGGTACTAGCATAAACTTAGGCTATACAGAACCATACTTTACAAAAGATGGCGTAAGTTTAGGTGGGAACGTATTCTATGAAACTTACGATAACTCAAAAAGTGATACCTCATCAACCTATAAACGTACCACTTATGGTGGTAACATGACATTAGGTTTCCCAGTCAATGAGAATAACTCATACTATGTGGGATTAGGTTATACTTACAACAAAATCAGTAACTTCGCATATGAATATAATCGTGATTTATATATGAAGTCGATGAATTTGACTGGCAACTCAATTAAAACCAGTGACTTTGATTTTTCATTTGGTTGGAACTATAACAGCTTAAACCGTGGTTATTTTCCAACTAAAGGTGTAAAAGCAAACCTAGGTGGCCGTGTCACCATTCCAGGATCTGATAATAAATATTATAAATTAAGTGCTGAAGTTCAAGGTTTCTACCCATTAGATCGTGATCACCGTTGGGTATTATCGGGTAAAGCAACAGCCGCTTATGCTAATGGTTTAAGTGGTAAGCGCGTGCCGTTCTATCAACTTTATAGTGCGGGTGGTATTGGTTCGTTACGTGGTTTTTCATATGGTGCAGTAGGTCCTAACGCGATCTATTTAAAAAATAATGCAGCGGGTGCAAATTATTGGGAACCAAGCACGGATGTAGTGGGTGGTAACGCAATGGGAACTGCAAGTGTGGAATTAATTGTTCCAACACCATTTATCGCAGATAAGAGTCAAAATAGCGTGAGAACTTCATTCTTCGTTGATGCAGCAAGTGTCTGGAGCACAAAATGGAAATCAGATAGAAAAGGACTTCCATCTAGCGTAACAAGAAGTTTGCCAGATTATGGAAAACCGAGTCATATTCGTGCTTCAGCTGGTTTGGCTTTCCAATGGCAATCACCAATTGGACCATTGGTATTCTCTTACGCGAAACCAATCAAAAAATATGAGAATGATGATGTAGAACAATTCCAATTTAGTATTGGTGGTTCTTTCTAATAAATTGAACTTTTATATTCTATTTAAGTCAAAATCTTTGTTCTGTGTCAGTAAGTTAGCTGACACAGAAAAATTTACTAAACTAATTTAAGGAAATTCAAATATGAAAAACGTACTAAAAGTTACCGCACTTTCTTTAGGTCTAGCACTTGCATCAGGTTTTGCTGCTGCAGATGAAAATATCGCATTCATCAATGCTGGTTATTTATTCCAAAATCACCCAGATCGCCAAGCTGTAGCAGATAAGTTAGATGCAGAATTTAAACCAATGGCAGATAAACTTGCTGCAAGCAAAAAAGAAATTGATGATAAAATTGTAGCATCTCGTAAAAAAGTAGAAGCAAAAATTGCTGCTTTACAAAAAGATGCACCTCGTTTACGTCAAGCTGAAATTCAAAAACGTCAAGATGAAATTACTAAATTTGGAGCTGATGAAGAAGCAGCACTAAATAAATTAATGGAAGAACAAGATAAAAAAGTTGCTGAGTTCCAAGAGTTAAACGAAAAACGTCAAACTGAAGAGCGTGGTAAATTATTAGAAAGCATTCAAGTTGCAACGAATAACTTAGCAAAAGCAAAAGGTTATACTTATGTTTTAGATGCTAACTCTGTCGTATTTGCGGTAGATGGTAAAGACATTACTGAAGAAGTATTAAAATCTATTCCAGCAACTGAAAAAGCAGCTCCAGCAAAAACTGAAGAGAAAAAATAATAGGTTCTCATAATGCAAAAATCCTATTCTTTACAGGAATTAGCAACAAAAGTCGGCGGCACCCTTCGCGGTAACGCCGACGTTGTCGTTAATGGTATTGCTGCTCTTTCAAAAGCAGAAGCAAATCAGCTTACGTTCATTTCTAATGCAAAATTTCGCCCTTTATTAGCTGAATCTAAAGCAGGTATTCTTGTGGTGTCAGAAGCAGATGTGGAATTTTGCTCACCTGAAAGTAATTTACTTATCGTTAAAGATCCTTATGTTGCTTATGCAGTATTAGCTCAATATATGGACACTACCCCGAAAGCGGCTCAAAATATCCACCCAAGTGCGGTTATTTCTGAAAAAGTTTCAATTGGCGAAAATGTATCAATTGGTGCGAATGCCGTCATTGAAGAAGGTGTTGTATTAGGCGATAACGTGGTTATTGGTGCAGGTTGTTTTGTAGGTAAATTCACCAAAATTGGCGCGGGTACTCAGCTTTGGGCAAACGTAAGCATTTATCATGAAGTAGAAATTGGACAAAATTGCTTAATTCAATCAGGCGCTGTCATTGGTAGTGATGGCTTTGGCTATGCAAATGATCGAGGTCGCTGGATAAAAATTCCACAAGTAGGTCAAGTGATCATTGGTAATAATGTCGAAATTGGTGCTTGTACCTGTATTGACCGTGGAGCCTTAGACGCGACAGTCATTGAAGATAACGTCATTATTGATAACCTTTGTCAAATTGCGCATAACGTTCATATCGGCACGGGTACAGCGGTAGCTGGTGGTGTCATTATGGCTGGTAGCCTAAAAGTGGGTCGTTATTGTTTAATTGGCGGAGCAAGTGTGATCAATGGCCACATGGAGATCTGCGATAAAGTAACCGTAACAGGTATGGGTATGGTGATGCGCCCAATTACTGAGCCTGGCGTATACTCATCGGGTATACCATTACAAACTAATAAAGAGTGGCGAAAAACAGCTGCACTTACCTTGGGAATTGATGGTATGAATAAACGATTGAAAGTCCTAGAGAAAAAACTTGGCTAAGATTTTAAAACGTACCCTAGGGTGCGTTTTATTTTTATACAGAAATATCGTATAATTCCAGTGTTTTATTATTATTTATTTTAAAGGTATTAGACGTGTCAGAGAATCAAGCAAGTAAAGTAATTGAAGCAAAAGAAATTATGACCTTATTGCCACATCGTTATCCATTTTTATTAGTGGATCGTGTGTTAGACTACAAAGAAGGTGAATGGTTAAAAGCAATTAAAAATATCAGCGTAAACGAACCTTGTTTTACCGGTCATTTCCCTGGAGAGCCAATTTTACCGGGTGTGTTAATTCTTGAAGCTTTGGCGCAATCAATGGGGATCCTTGCATTTAAAACCCATGAATTAAAAGGTGGCGAATTATTCTATTTCGCAGGTATTGATGAAGCGCGTTTCAAACGCCCAGTATTACCTGGAGATCAAATGGAATTGAACGTTCAAGTGATTAAAGAACGTCGTGGTATTACAGCATTCACAGGTATTGCAACCGTAAACGGTGAAGTTGCTTGTGAAGCCAAATTAATGTGTGCTCGTCGATAATTAAAGAAAATTAAGGGGTAAGTATGATCCACCCAAGTGCAAAAATTCACCCAACCGCGCTTGTTGCTGATGGTGCAGTTATTGGCGAAGACGTTGTTATCGGTCCTTTCTGTATTATTGAAGGGAGCGTTGAGATTAAAGCACGTACAGTTTTAAATTCTCACATTGTCGTGAAAGGCGATACCGTGATTGGTGAAGATAACCAGATTTATCAATTCGCTAGCATTGGTGAAGTCAACCAAGATTTAAAATATAAGGGCGAAGCAACAAAAACCATTATTGGTAATGGAAACCGTATTCGTGAGCATGTGACAATTCATCGTGGCACTATCCAAGGTGGTGGTGTCACCCGTATTGGTAATAACAATTTACTCATGGTAAACGTACATGTTGCGCATGATTGCCAAATCAAGAATAACTGTATCTTAGCAAATAACGCAACACTTGCTGGTCATGTTGAATTAGATGATTTTGTGATTGTTGGTGGGATGTCTGCGATTCACCAATTTGTGATTGTAGGAGCACACGTTATGCTAGGTGGTGGTTCTATGGTTAGCCAAGATGTGCCGCCTTATGTAATGGCTCAAGGTAACCATGCACAACCTTTTGGTGTTAACCTTGAAGGATTAAAACGTCGTGGTTTTGATAAACCAACCATGCACGCGATTCGTAACGTATATAAAATGATTTACCGCAGTGGTAAAACCCTTGAAGAAGTATTGCCTGAAATTGAACAAATTGCACAAACTGAATCTGCAATTAGTTTCTTTGTGGAGTTCTTCAAACGTTCTACTCGTGGCATTATTCGTTAATTAACGTTTTTTCTCGTTAAGAGAAAATGATGAATAACAAAGAGACCGCACTATGATTTGTTCAAAGTGCGGTCGTTTTTTAGGATAAATTTAATGATTAAAGAAAATCCGACTATTGCGATCATTGCCGGCGAAGTCTCTGGTGATATTCTTGGCGCAGGTCTCATTCAGGCGCTTAAACGCCACTATCCGCAAGCTAAATTTGTCGGGATTGGTGGAGAGCGAATGATTGCTCAAGGCTTTGAAAGCTTTTTTGATATGGAAGAGCTCTCTGTCATGGGGCTAGTAGAAGTTCTCAAGCATTTGCCTCGATTGCTAAAAATTCGTCGCAGTATTATCGAGCAACTTTCTACTATTAAACCGGATGTATTTATCGGTATTGATGCACCGGATTTTAATCTTACCGTTGAACTGAAATTAAAAGAAAAAGGGATTAAAACCATTCATTACGTGAGCCCATCTGTATGGGCTTGGCGTCAAAATCGTATTTATAAAATTGCTAAAGCAACCCATCAAGTATTAGCTTTTCTTCCTTTTGAAAAAGCCTTTTATGATCGTTTCAATGTGCCTTGCCGTTTTATTGGTCATACTATGGCAGATGCGATTCCATTAAAACCAAATAGAACGGAAGCTTGTCAGACCTTAGGTATTGATGAAAAAGGACGTTATCTTGCCATTTTAGTGGGGAGTCGAGGTAGTGAAGTTGGGTTTCTGACAGAGCCATTTCTAAAGACCGCTTTGTTATTAAAAGAAAAATATCCAGACTTGCAGTTTTTAGTTCCTTTGGTGAATGAAAAACGTCGCCAGCAATTTGAGGAAATAAAGGCTCAGATTGCTCCTGATCTTGATATACATTTAATTGATGGTAAAGCTCGCCAAGTGATGATTGCTGCCGAAGCAACTTTACTTGCTTCAGGTACCGCAGCACTTGAGGCGATGTTGTGTAAATCGCCAATGGTGGTGGGCTATCGAATGAAACCGTTCACGTATTTCTTGGCAAAACGATTAGTCAAAACAAAATATATTTCATTACCTAATTTATTAGCGAATGAAATGCTTGTACCAGAAATGATTCAGGAAGATTGCGTACCGCAAAAATTAGCAGAACAACTTGCTCAGTATTTGGGTGATGATGAAAGCGCGGTCAAATCTCGCAGTATTTTAATTCAACGTTTTACAGAGCTGCATAAATTAATTCAATGTGATGCGGATAGCCAAGCAGCACAAGCTGTGGTTGATTTATTGGAGCAAAAACATGACTGATTTTGTTTATCCTGAAGGTTATCAATTATTTGCAGGGGTGGATGAGGTTGGACGTGGCCCTTTAGTAGGAGCAGTTGTAACGGCTGCAGTGATCTTAGATCCGAATAATCCGATTACTGGACTGGCAGATTCTAAAAAGCTCAGCGAGAAAAAACGTCTTGCACTGGCTGCAGAAATTAAAGAGAAAGCCTTAGCTTGGGCAATGGGACGAGCAGAGCCAGCTGAGATCGATGAACTAAATATTCTTCATGCCTCTATGTTAGCTATGGAACGAGCAGTAAAAGCCTTAAAAATTCAACCGCACTTTGTGTTGGTTGATGGCAATCGTGTTCCGCCTAACCTTAATTTACCTGCTCAAGCGGTAGTGAAAGGGGATTCACTAGTGGCTGAAATTAGCGCCGCCTCTATTTTGGCAAAAGTCGCGCGCGATCAGGAAATGGAAGCGTTAGATAAAAAACATCCTGACTATGCTTTTGCTCAACATAAAGGATATCCGACCAAATTACACTTAGAAAAGTTAGCGGAACTGGGGCCTTTACCGGAGTATCGTCGAAGTTTTTCACCTGTGAAGAAGGCGCTAGGCATAGAAGAGTAGTGACCTTGAAAGATTTTAAGATTGAAGGATAGAGTATGAATACCATTTTTGAGCATGCACTTTGGGTGAGTCCATTGTTTTGGACATTAATACTGCTTGTTGCGGCCATTATTTTATTTGTACATAATAAAATTCGTATGGATGTGGTGGCATTATTAGTGATGCTCTCCTTTTATCTAAGCGGTATTCTCAGTATTCAAGAGATCTTAGTTGGCTTTAGTGATCCTAATATTATTCTCATTGCTTTGCTTTTTATTGTAGGAGAAAGCTTGGTTCGGACGGGGATTGCTTATCGCGTAAGCGATGGCATCTTGAAAGTAGCAGGAAATAGTGAAGCTAAGGTACTCATTTTACTGATGCTTTCAGTGGCAGGATTAGGCGCATTTATGAGCTCAACAGGGGTGGTTGCTGTGTTTATTCCTGTAGTGATGATGATTTGCCGCCAAATGAATATTTCACCCAAACGATTAATGATGCCATTAAGCGTGGCAGGATTAATAAGTGGAATGATGACATTAATCGCAACAGCGCCTAACCTTGTGGTGAATGCAGAATTAGTAAAAGACACCAATCTTCGCCTTGAGTTTTTTGATTTCACCCCGATCGGATTGCTGATCTTAGTGTTGGGTATGGGCTATATGCTTATTGCCCGTCGATGGCTTTCTGATAATAACGATGAAAGCAATCAAGATACGATGCAAAGCTCCATGAATGAGCTAATTAATGAATATGGTTTGAAAGATCGTACCAAGCGTTTGGTGGTTAAAAGCACGTCTCCTTTCGTAGGTAAAACTTTAGACCAACTGCATTTGCGTTCTAGCTATCAATTAAATGTGTTGGCGATTGAGCGTTGGAAGCATTTCCGTCCAAGTTACATCATGCCTCTTGGCACATCAGAGATAAAAGCAAAAGATATTCTCATGGTGGATTTGGAACACTGTGATTTCAATTTTGATATGTTTTGCCAAGAGTTTCATTTAGAGCCTGCCGAAATTAAATCACAATCATTTGATCAGCAGGCACGTTCCATTGGAATGGCCGAGTTAATTATTGTGCCGAACTCCGCCTGTATTGGTAAAACCACTGCAGAGTTACAATTCCGCACAAAATATGGCTTAAATGTGGTTGGGATTAAACGGGATGGCGTGGTATTGAGTGATGCCTTTAAAGAAAAATATCGCTCAGGTGATCTACTTTTAGTGATTGGCGATTGGCGACTTATTCAAGCGATGCGTGATCGTCGAAAAGATTTCCTTGTATTGAATTATCCGAAAGAAATGGCACGCGCCGTGCCAGCTCAACGTCAAGCTCCACTTGCCTTACTATCCATTTTAACTATGGTGGTACTGATGGTTTCAGGTGCTGTGCCGAATGTTGTGGCTGCCTTGATTGGTTGTTTAATGTTAGCTTATTTCCGTTGCGTGGATGCTAAAAGTGCTTATGACTCCATTCAATGGCCTAGCCTTATTCTGATTATCGGAATGATGCCGTTTTCGACCGCACTTCAAAAAACCGGTGGGGTAGAGTTTGCAGTGAAATGGCTCACACAAATCATTGATGGATGGGGAATGTATCCTGTATTGATTGTGCTCTTTATTTTTTGTGCATTAGTAGGATTGTTTATATCGAATACGGCTACTGCAATTTTAATGGCACCCATTGCGATTTCTCTTGCGACACAGCTTAATGTGTCTCCCGTGCCATTTGCGATGGTCGTTGCGATTGCGGCTTCTGCTGCATTTATGACCCCAGTCTCTTCTCCTGTGAATACCATGGTGGTGGGGCCGGGGGGCTATAAATTTGCTGACTTTATTAAAATCGGCGTACCTTTTACCTTAATTGTTATGTTGGTAACTGTTTTTATTGTGCCAATACTGTTTCCATTTTAAATAAAAAAGAGCGGTCCGTTTTTGTTACGTTTGTACTTTAAGTCACTTAATAAACCTTTGCTGATGTCGTAATTTATAAAAATTTACCTTATCTAATTGGGGGAATAGAAAATGGATATTTATTGCCTTGTCTTTGATGACTATGAAACGTTAGATTTAATGGGGAGTGTTGAGTTTTTAGCAAGAGTTCCTAATGTAAAACTTCACTATGTATCCCAACTTGGTGGATTAATTCGTAGTAAGCAAGGATTTTATATTGAAACAGAAAAGCTAGAACATTTATTACCTCATAGTGTGTTATTGGTTGTTGGGGGGCAGGGAACTCGTCAGTTAGTAAAAGATGAACACTTTATTAATCAGCTTGGTAAATGGATTGATGAGTCAGAGGTTTGTCTCAGTGTTTGTACAGGTTCAGCATTATTGGCTTGTACGGGGCGATTAGATAGTTTAAAAGCGACTTCTAATAAAAAATCTTTAGAATGGGTAAAACAATGTCGCCCAGCTGTAAAATGGCAACCCGTTGCAAGATGGGTGAAAGATGGCAAGTTTTACACTTCATCAGGCGTTTCTGCTGGTATGGATATGGCGCTTGGGTTTATTGCTGATTATTATGGTAGTGACTTGGCTCAAGACATTGCTAACCACACCGAATATCATTGGCAAAAAGATCCTAGTGTAGATAGTTTTGCTCGAATCTATGGATATAAATAATAGATTTAGTTTTAGATTAAACAAAAGAGCGGTCAAAATTGACCGCTCTTTTTATATCTCAGCGAGATTATTTATTTAATTTCGCTTTGTAAGTTGGGTTCATTAAGTTTTCTACAGAAAGGATGTCATCCAATTGTTCTGCTGTTAATAAACCTTTTTCTAATACCACTTCACGTACGCCTTTACCAGTTTGAGCACAGATTTTACCCACTAAGTCGCCATTATGGTGACCGATAAATGGATTCAAGTAAGTCACGATACCGATTGAGTTGAATACGTAGTTTTCACAAATTTCTTTGTTTACAGTAATACCGTCTACACATTTATCGCGTAAGTTCACGCAAGCATTGGTTAAGATGTCGATAGATTCAAACATTGCTTGACCAATCACTGGTTCCATTACGTTTAATTGTAATTGACCCGCTTCAGATGCGAAAGTAACGGTAGTATCGTTACCAATTACTTTAAAGCATACTTGGTTTACCACTTCTGGAATAACTGGGTTTACTTTTGCAGGCATGATAGAAGAACCTGCTTGTAATTCAGGTAAGTTAATTTCTTTAATACCTGCACGTGGACCAGAAGAGAGTAAACGTAAGTCGTTACATACTTTAGAGAGTTTTACAGCGGTACGTTTTAATGCACCGTGAACCATGACATAAGCACCACAGTCAGATGTTGCTTCGATTAAGTTTTCAGCGGGTACGCAAGGTAATCCAGTCACCTCAGCAAGGTGTTTTACTACTAATTCTGTATAACCTTGTGGTGTATTTAAACCCGTACCGATTGCTGTTGCACCAAGGTTGACTTCAAGGAGTAACTCAGCGGTACGTTTTAAGTTACGTACTTCTTCTTCAAGTAATACGGCAAAGGCTTTAAACTCTTGACCAACGGTCATAGGTACCGCATCTTGTAATTGGGTACGACCCATTTTTAAAATTTTAGCAAATTCTTTTGCTTTATTATCGAAACCATCATGTAAGTATTGGATTTTGTCGATAAGTTTTAAAATGCTGTTATATACCGCAATACGGAAACCGGTAGGATATGCATCATTGGTAGATTGGCTAGCGTTCACGTGGTCCATTGGGTTAATAACATCATATTCACCTTTTTTATGACCAATTTTTTCAAGCGCGAGGTTAGCAACTACTTCGTTGGTATTCATATTAACAGAAGTACCCGCACCACCTTGATATACATCAGATGGGAATTGATCTAAGCATTTCCCCGTGGTAAGAATTTCATCACAAGCCGCTACAATCGCTTTTGCAATATCACTTGGAATAGCACCTAATTCACCATTCGCTAGGGCAGTTGCTTTTTTTACCATTACCATGCCGCGAACAAATTCTGGTACATCAGAAATGGTTACATTAGAAATATTGAAGTTTTCAACCGCTCTTAAGGTATGGATACCCCAGTATGCATCAGCTGGCACATCGCGTTCACCTAATAAATCCACTTCTTTTCTGTATTGAGTCATTTTAATCACCTTTCCTGGTTGTTAATTAATTTGAGTTAATTATAGGAATTTAAATAGAAAATAAATTTGACGTGGATCACATTTCAAATAAGACGTATAAGAGATATTTTTATTTCTGGCATAAATTTTTTTAGGGTGAAATTTTTTTATTTATCCCCTTGAAACCGAAAAAGTTATCCCCACATTTAAAACACTTTATTTTAATAAGAAGGAAATTAATCATGAATATTCGTCCTTTACACGATCGTGTAATCATTAAACGTGAAGAAGTAGAAACTCGTTCAGCTGGCGGTATCGTATTAACCGGTTCAGCGGCGACTAAATCAACCCGTGCGAAAGTATTGGCAGTGGGTAAAGGTCGTATTTTAGAAAATGGTACCGTTCAACCTTTAGATGTAAAAGTTGGCGATACAGTCATTTTCAATGATGGTTATGGCGTGAAAAGTGAAAAAATCGATGGTGAAGAAGTGTTAATCATTTCTGAAAACGATATTTTGGCGATTGTGGAATAATTTAAATTAAGGAAAAAAGAAAATGGCAGCAAAAGACGTAAAATTTGGTAACGATGCACGCATAAAAATGCTTAAAGGCGTGAATGTATTAGCAGATGCAGTAAAAGTGACCCTTGGCCCTAAAGGTCGTAATGTCATTTTAGATAAATCATTTGGCGCACCAACTATCACTAAAGATGGTGTGTCTGTCGCACGTGAAATTGAATTAGAAGATAAATTTGAAAACATGGGTGCACAAATGGTGAAAGAGGTTGCCTCTAAAGCCAATGATGCAGCAGGTGACGGTACAACGACCGCGACAGTTCTTGCTCAAGCTATTGTAAATGAAGGCTTAAAAGCTGTGGCTGCAGGTATGAACCCAATGGATTTAAAACGTGGTATCGATAAAGCGGTAAGTGCGGTTGTTTCTGAGCTTAAAAATTTATCTAAACCTTGCGAAACTTCTAAAGAAATTGAGCAAGTAGGAACAATTTCTGCTAACTCTGACAGCATTGTGGGTCAATTAATTGCTCAAGCAATGGAAAAAGTGGGTAAAGAAGGCGTGATTACCGTAGAAGATGGTACAGGTCTTGACGATGAATTAGCGGTTGTGGAAGGGATGCAATTCGATCGTGGTTACTTATCACCTTATTTCATCAACAAACCAGAAACGGCAACTGTTGAATTAGACAACCCATACATTCTTTTAGTCGATAAAAAAGTATCAAACATTCGCGAATTACTTCCAGTATTAGAAGGTGTAGCGAAAGCGGGCAAACCATTATTAATTATCGCTGAAGATATCGAAGGTGAAGCACTTGCAACCTTAGTAGTGAACACTATGCGCGGTATCGTAAAAGTTGCTGCGGTAAAAGCACCTGGTTTTGGTGATCGTCGTAAAGCAATGTTACAAGATATTGCGATCTTAACAGCGGGTACTGTGATTTCTGAAGAAATCGGTATGGAACTTGAAAAAGCGACATTAGAAGATTTAGGTCAAGCAAAACGTGTTGTCATCAACAAAGACAATACCACAATCATCGATGGTGTGGGTGATGAAGCTCAAATCAAAGGTCGCGTAGCGCAGATTCGCCAGCAAATCGAAGAATCAACGTCTGATTATGACAAAGAAAAACTTCAAGAACGTGTGGCTAAACTTGCCGGCGGTGTGGCTGTCATCAAAGTCGGGGCAGCAACTGAAGTTGAAATGAAAGAGAAAAAAGATCGTGTGGATGATGCGTTACACGCAACTCGTGCCGCAGTTGAAGAAGGTATTGTTGCCGGTGGTGGTGTAGCCTTAGTTCGTGCAGCAACTAAAGTCGCGGCAACCTTAAAAGGTGATAACGAAGAACAAGATGTTGGTATCAAACTTGCATTACGTGCAATGGAAGCACCACTTCGTCAAATCGTCACTAACGCAGGTGAAGAAGCATCTGTTGTAGCAAGTGCGGTTAAAAATGGTGAAGGTAACTTCGGTTATAACGCAGGTACCGAACAGTACGGTGATATGATCGAAATGGGTATTTTAGATCCAACTAAAGTAACTCGCTCTGCGTTACAATTCGCCGCTTCTGTAGCGGGCTTAATGATTACCACAGAATGTATGGTGACCGATCTTCCAAAAGATGATAAAGCCGATTTAGGTGCTGCCGGCATGGGCGGTATGGGAGGCATGGGCGGAATGATGTAATTCCTCCCTTTGTGAAAGAAAGTGCGATCGTTTTTCTTTATAGAAATGCGATCGCATTTTTATTTGTGTGGTGCTACACTTTAATGGTTTTCGATGATTTTATAGGTATAACAATGACAATTTCCCAAACTGAACTTAATCAACAACTCAAATCTGCCGGTATTGATATTAATGCAACGGAATTACATGGTTTTTTGAGTGGTTTAATTTGTGGTGGACTGAAAGATCAAAGCTGGTTACCACTTTTATATCAATTCAGTAATGATAACCACGCTTATCCAACCGCATTAATTCAGCCAATTACTGAAATCTATGAACAGATTGGTAAAACCTTAGGGGATGTAGAAGGGTTTGATTTTGAATTGGGATTAACAGAAGATGAGAGCGTATTTGCACGTGCAGACAGTTTATCTGACTGGGCAAACCAATTTTTACTGGGTTTAGGTCTTGTTCAGACAGAATTGGATAAAGAAAAAGGCGAAATTGGCGAAGCAGTGGATGATTTACAAGATATTTGTCAGCTTGGTTATGAGGAAGATGATGACGAAGAAGAGCTTGCTGAAGCTCTAGAAGAAATTATTGAATATGTTCGCACCATTGCGATGTTGTTTTACACCCATTTCAACGATGATGCGCAAGAAATAAAACCGATATTACATTAAAAGGAGCGAAACATGGATCTCGCATATATGGCGGCATTACCGCAAGAGGAATTTACTGAACGTCGTCAAAAAGTGTTAGCACAAATGCAGCCAAATTCTGTCTTGTTGCTATTTTCCGAAATTGAAAAACGTCGTAATAACGACTGCGATTTTCCTTTCCGTCAAGACAGTTACTTTTGGTATTTAACAGGTTTTAATGAACCGAATGCCGCATTGTTATTGATTAAAACGGAAGAGGCAGAAAAGGCGGTTGTATTTCTTCGTCCGCGAGATCCTTTACTTGAGACATGGAATGGTCGCCGATTAGGCGTTGAGCGCGCACCGCAAAAACTCAATGTTGATGAAGCCTATTCTATTGATGATTTCAAAACTGAATTTCCAAAATTAACGAAAAAATTGACTGCACTTTATCATGTGGCAGATCGCCATCCTTGGGGGGATAAATTATTAGCTGAAAGTGCGGTGAAGTTTTACGCTGTTTTTGATTGGCAGCCGATGTTAAGTGAAATGCGCTTAATCAAATCTCCAAACGAAATTCGCTTAATGCAACAAGCGGGACAGATTACGGCGTTCGGACATATTAAAGCGATGCAAGTGACTCGTCCAAATCGTTTTGAATATGAAATTGAAAGCGAAATTCTGCATGAATTTAATCGTCATGGCGCAAGATTTCCATCTTATAACTCAATTATTGCGGGTGGTGACAATGCCTGTATTTTGCACTACACCGAAAATGATCAACCATTAAAAGATGGCGATCTTGTGTTGATTGATGCAGGTTGTGAGTTTGCTATGTATGCAGGCGATATCACACGTACGTTCCCTGTAAATGGTAAATTTACTCAGCCACAACGTGAGATTTATGAATTAGTCTTAAAAGCACAAAAACGCGCGATTGAGTTATTAGTACCAGGTAATTCAATTAAATTGGCGAATGACGAAGTGATTCGTATTAAAACTCAAGGCTTGGTGGATTTAGGTATCCTGAAAGGGGATGTGGATAAACTGATCGAAGAAAAAGCTTATCGCCAATTTTATATGCATGGTTTAGGTCATTGGCTTGGTTTAGATGTGCATGATGTTGGTCGCTATGACGATGATCGTAGTCGCACGCTTGAAGTGGGGATGATCATCACTGTTGAGCCAGGTATTTATATTTCAGAAGAGGCGGATGTGCCAGCTCAATATAAAGGCATTGGTGTGCGTATTGAAGATAACTTGTTGATGACTGAATATGGCAACAAAGATCTGACAGCGGCGGCTCCAAAAGAAATCGATGACATTGAAAATTTAATGAAAAATTGAGAAGAATTCTCAAAATTGTGATCTAGTGCAAGTTTTTTGTGCAGTTAAGGTGCTAATATACTGTTAGATAAAAAAGGCCGATCAAATCAGTAAGGAGTCGATTATGTACAAACACGTTTTAGTTGCGGTAGATCTTTCTGACGAAAGTGAATTTCTACTCAAAAAAGCCGTGGGAATTGCAAAACGTAATGATGCGCAACTTTCCATTATTCATGTAGATGTAAACTTCTCGGATCTCTATACTGGTTTAATTGATGTCAATATGTCATCAATGCAAGATAGAATCTCGAGCGAAACCCAAAAAGCGCTAATTAATTTAGCGGAACATGCGGGTTATCCAATAAAAGAAAAATTGAGCGGTAGCGGTGATTTAGGTCAAGTTTTGACAGATGCTATTGATCAGTATGATGTAGATCTACTAGTGACAGGTCATCACCAAGATTTTTGGAGTAAATTAATGTCTTCAACACGTCAAGTGATGAATACCATTAAAATTGATATGTTGGTTGTGCCACTTCGCGACGAATAGTGAGCAAAAATTATTTTAGTCCTATTAAAATAACGTAAATTTTAACCGCACTTCTCAATCAATGCAGTAGAGTGCGGTTTTCTTTTTTAAGATCAGTGAAAAAGCCTTTTTCTCTAGGTCAAAATATGCAAGAATAGTGAGCTTATTTTACAAATCGTGATCGAGATAGAGACACAAGGTTTTATCAATGAAAACAACAGCAGAAATTAGACAGTCATTCCTTGATTTTTTCCATAGCAAGGGGCATCAGGTTGTCGCAAGTAGTTCACTTGTACCTGAAAATGATCCGACATTGCTTTTTACCAATGCCGGTATGAACCAATTTAAAGACGTGTTCCTTGGTATGGACAAACGTCCTTACTCACGTGCGACAACTGCACAACGTTGTGTGCGCGCAGGTGGTAAGCATAATGACTTAGAAAATGTCGGTTATACGGCGCGTCACCATACTTTCTTTGAAATGCTCGGTAACTTCAGCTTTGGTGACTATTTCAAACATGATGCGATTAATTTTGCGTGGGAGTTCTTAACCTCTCCACAATGGCTCGGTTTACCAAAAGAAAAATTATGGGTAACCGTATATGAAACCGATAATGAAGCTTATGATATTTGGCATAAAGAAGTTGGTGTGCCAGCAGAGCGTATTATTCGTATCGGTGATAACAAAGGTGCGCCTTATGCATCAGATAACTTCTGGGCAATGGGTGATACCGGTCCTTGTGGCCCATGTACTGAAATTTTCTACGATCACGGTGATCACATTTGGGGAGGTCCTCCAGGCTCTCCAGAAGAAGATGGCGATCGCTATATCGAAATTTGGAACGTGGTGTTCATGCAATTTAACCGTCAAGCAGACGGCACAATGGAAAAATTACCACGTCCATCGGTTGATACGGGGATGGGTTTAGAGCGTATTTCTGCTGTATTACAGCATGTAAACTCTAACTATGAGATCGATATTTTCCAAAAATTAATTGCAAAAACAGCAGAAATCGTAGGAACAACAGATTTAACCAATAAATCATTACGCGTAATTGCAGACCACATTCGTTCTTGTTCATATTTAATTGCAGATGGCGTGATTCCATCAAATGAAGGTCGCGGTTATGTATTGCGTCGTATTATTCGTCGTGCAGTACGTCATGGCCACTTGTTAGGGGCAAAAGAAGCCTTCTTCTATAAACTTGTGCCGACTTTAATTGAAGTTATGGCGGAAGCAGGCAAAGAAGTTAAAGAAAAACAAGCCAATGTTGAAAAATTACTTCGTTTAGAAGAAGAACAATTTGCTCGCACATTAGAGCGCGGATTAAGCTTATTAGACGATGCGCTTGCTCAAGTGAAAGATGGTGTGTTATCAGGTGAAGTTGCCTTTAAACTTTATGATACTTATGGCTTCCCACTTGATTTAACTGCAGACGTATGTCGTGAGCGTGATATCGCAATTGATGAAGCAGGTTTTGAGCGTGAAATGGAAGCACAACGTTTACGCGCACAATCTGCAAGCCAATTCGGCATGGATTACAACAATGTTATTCGTGTAGAAGGTGAAACGAAATTTGAAGGTTATACTGAATCAGAATCTTTATCCAAAGTGACCGCACTTTTCCATGATGGGAAATCAGTAGACAGTATTACTGTAGGCCAGAGTGCTGTCGTCATTTTAGAAAACACGCCATTCTATGCGGAATCGGGTGGCCAAATTGGTGACAGTGGTTATTTAACCTCTCCAGGTATTCAGTTTAATGTAAAAGATACTCAAAAATATGGTCAAGTATTCGGTCATATTGGTGAGTTAGAACAAGGCAGTTTAAAAGTCGGACAAACAGTCAATGCGGTTGTGGATGCAGCAAGACGTCATCAAACGTCACTTAACCATTCTGCAACACACTTATTACACGCCGCATTGCGTCAAGTTTTAGGTCACCATGTAGTGCAAAAAGGATCGTTAGTGTCTGATACTGCATTACGTTTTGACTTTGCTCATCCGGAAGCGATTACCAAAGCACAGCTTAATGAAATTGAAACGTTGGTAAACCAAAAAGTGCGTGAGAATTTTGTAGTTCAAACGGACGTAATGGATATCGAAGCGGCAAAAGCGAAAGGTGCAATGGCGTTATTCGGTGAAAAATATGCTGATGTGGTACGTGTTTTAACAATGGGAGATTTCTCTGTTGAACTTTGTGGTGGCATTCATGCTAAACGTACCGGTGATATCGGTTTATTTAAAATTGTGGCGGAAACTGCAGTTGCAGCAGGTATTCGTCGTATTGAAGCGGTAACGGGTGAAAATGCAATTAATTGGTTACATAACCAACAACGTATTCTTACTCAAAGTGCAGATTTATTTAAATCTGACGTTAATACCCTTGTTGAGAAAATTCAGCAACTTCAAGATAAAGCGAAGAAAGCGGAAAAAGAATTACAAGGATTAAAAGAAAAAGCCGCAATGCAAGCAGGGTCCGATTTAGTGAAAAGTGCGGTTAAAATTAATAATGTTTCTGTAATCGTACATCAACTAGACGGAATTGAAACTAAATCGTTACGTGTGATGGTTGATGATTTAAAAAATCAACTTGGCTCAGGCGTAATTGTATTTGCATCTATTTTAGATGATAAAGTCAACCTCGTCGTTGGCGTAACAAGCGATTTAACTACTAAAGTGAAGGCTGGTGAGCTAGTGAATTTAATGGCTCAGCAAGTTGGTGGGAAAGGCGGTGGTCGCCCTGATATGGCAATGGCAGGAGGCTCCCAACCAGAAAATGTGAATCTAGCATTAACTGTCGCACAAAACTGGTTAAGCAATAATCTGTAGTACAAGCAGGTCGGTGGGATGCCGATCTTTACTTGATTGATAGGGATATCTAATAAATGCAAACTAAGGAGATAAAAGATGTTAATCTTAACTCGAAAAGTTGGCGAAAGTGTTCTCATTGGAGACGATATTTCTATCACGGTTTTGAGTGTACGTGGAAACCAAGTCAAACTCGGTGTGCAAGCGCCTAAAGAAGTATCCGTTCACCGAGAGGAAATTTACCAACGAATTCTGCAGTCAAAAGATGAACATATAGATGGGGCATCTTAGACCAACGAGTTTTATGAATGTTTTACATTCTATTTATAATTTAATTAACGTTTTTCAAAAAATTAAACCCATTGGTTTGCAAGATTTTAAAAATAACGGAATTTGAGTTATAAAGGTAGAGAAGGAACTTTTCCAACTTAAATCTATCAAAATTTAATAAATAATGACCGCACTTTTGTGTTACAGAAGTGTGGTCATTGGATATTTAAACAAAAAGGAAAATCAATGAAAGCAATTATTCCCGTAGCTGGTCTAGGCACCCGTATGTTGCCAGCAACAAAAGCGATTCCAAAAGAAATGTTAACGCTTGTGGATAAACCACTTATTCAATATGTTGTGAATGAGTGTGTTGCAGCAGGAATTAAAGAAATCGTGTTAGTTACACATTCTTCTAAAAATGCGATTGAAAACCACTTTGATACGTCTTTTGAGTTGGAAACAATGCTTGAGAAACGTGTTAAACGTCAACTTTTGGAAGAGGTTCGTTCTATTTGTCCTAAAGATGTAACGATCATGCATGTTCGTCAAGGGAATGCGAAAGGCTTGGGGCATGCGGTGTTATGTGGTCGTCCTGTCGTTGGAAACGAGCCGTTTGCAGTGGTGTTGCCTGATGTGCTTTTAGCGGATTTTACGGCAAATCAAAAGAAAGAAAATCTTTCCGCGATGATCAAACGTTTTAAAGAAACACAAGCAAGCCAAATTATGGTAGCGCCTGTTGCTGCTGATGAAGTGAGTAGTTATGGTATTGCGGATTGTGGTGGCATAGAATTGAAAGGTGGCGATAGCGTTAAAATTAACAGCATTGTTGAAAAACCATCTGTGGAAGAGGCTCCATCAAATCTTGCCGTTGTAGGTCGTTATGTGTTCTCTGCTGCGATTTGGGATTTATTAGAAAAAACACCTGTTGGCGTGGGTGATGAAATCCAATTAACGGATGCGATCGATATGCTTATTGAGAAAGAGACCGTTGAAGCGTTCCATATGACAGGCAGAAGCTTTGACTGTGGTGACAAGATTGGCTATATGGAAGCTTTTGTAGAATATGGTCTTCGTCATGATAAATTAGGGAAAGAGTTTAAAGCTTTCCTAAAAGATCTTGCAAAAACCTTATAATTGACTGAAACCACCGAAAGGTGGTTTTTATTTATATATTTGGATTACACAATATAAAAGATAAAAAAAGAAGGCATCTGATGATGCCTTCTTCTTTCTCTATAAACGAAATCTTAGTTATTTTTCGCTAATAAAGTGCGGTAGATAATACCACCTAAAATACCACCGATAATTGGCGCAACCCAGAATAACCATAATTGGTCGATTGCCCAAGAACCTTGGAATACCGCAACTGCAGTACTACGAGCCGGGTTTACAGAGGTATTTGATACAGGAATGCTGATTAAGTGGATTAAAGTTAAACCTAAACCAATTGCGATTGGTGCAAAACCAGCTGCCGCATTCTTATGAGTAGAACCCATGATGATTAATAAGAAGAATGCGGTTAATAATACTTCTGCTACGAATACGGCTTCTAAAGAATAACCTTCAGGAGAATGTTCGCCGTAGCCATTAGAGGCAAAACCTGCAGTCACATCAAAGCCAACTTTACCTGATGCAATAAGGTAAAGTGCAGCACCCGCTGCTAAACCACCAACCACTTGAGAAACAATGTATGGAAGGGCATCTTTCGCAGAGAAACGACCGCCAGCCACTAAACCAAGTGTTACTGCAGGGTTAAAGTGACCACCAGAAATGTGACCTACAGCGTAAGCCATGGTTAATACGGTTAAACCGAAGGCAAATGCAACGCCCACATAACCGATACCTAGGTTGACCGAAGCCGCAAAGATTGCACTACCACAACCACCGAAAACTAACCAAAATGTACCGAAAAATTCAGCAAAAAGTTTTTTTGACATAATAGACCTCAATATTAAATATGTCGTTATCTTCAAATAACAATAATGTATTGCGTATGCAACAGGCATTTAGTCAAAAGTAATGTTTTTTAGTTCTGCAAATTATTGTAAATGTTTGTAAGTAAATGTAAGGGAAATAGCATGCTATACTTTTAGCCGTCTAGATTGTCATTTTGCTTATTTTTCATTAAAATACAGACAAATTATCAGGTTATTTAAGGTGCATTATGGCAAACTGGGATGGCAAATATATTAGCCCTTATGCAGAACATGGCAAAAAGAGCGAACAAGTCAAAAAAATTACCGTTTCGATTCCGATTAAAGTATTAGAAATTTTGACCAACGAACGCACGCGTCGTCAGCTAAAAAGTTTGCGCCACGCAACAAATAGCGAATTACTTTGTGAGGCGTTCTTACATGCTTTTACAGGACAGCCATTACCGACTGATGCGGATTTAATGAAAGAACGCCATGATGAGATTCCTGAAAATGCCAAAGAGATCATGCGTGATTTAGGCATCGATCCTGAAAGCTGGGAATATTAATTTATCCTTTTAATCCTTCTAAAATACTGCATTCAGGGCCATCATTGCCCTGACAAGCGTTATGCCATCGTTCCAATTCCTCTACCATTTTTTGCAAGTGATGAATTTGCTCATTCAATGTTCTAATATGCTGAGTAGTGAGAGCTTTAACTTCTCGGCTACTACGATTGGGATTATCCTGTAATTGCAAAAGTTGGTGAATTTGTTGGAGTGAAAACCCAACATCTCGAGAGTGACGAATAAAACGTAGTCGTTCTAAATCTTTTTCTTCATAATGGCGATAACCGGAAAGGCTTCTCTGCGCTGGTTTTAATAAGCCGGACTTTTCATAATCTCGAATTTGTTTACTTGATAAACCGACTAATTTTGCCACTTCGCTAATGTTCATAAAAAATCCTTGACCTTAACCTTATGTTAAGGTTTATAGTAAGCCTAATTTCAATCTATATCAATAATTAAGGAGTAAATATGAAATCAATTACATTACATGTAACAGGAATGACTTGTGGTGGTTGTGTAAAAAGCGTCACTCGAGTATTGGAAGAACTTAATGGCGTAGAAAAAGCCGTTGTGACACTTGATGATGGTAAAGCGGTGGTTACCTTTGATGAAAGTGCGGTCAGTATTCCACAATTAATTGAAACAATTGAAGACGCAGGTTTCGATGCAACAGAATAAAAAAATAGCCATTCAAATCGAGGGGATGACCTGCCAATCTTGTGCTAACAGAATTGAAAAGGTGTTGAATCGAAAAGGTTTTGTCTCTGAAGCTGGCGTAAATTTTGCGGCGGAGGAAGCGCACGTTGTATTTGATTCATCTCAGGCTTCAGAGCAAGATATTTTAACCATTATTCAAAAAGCTGGATTTAATGGCATTCTAAAGCAAAATGTGTTGCCTAGTGCACCCAATGAAACGAAGATTAGTCCGCGTTTATGGTTGCTTTTGTTCATTAACATTCCTTTTTTAATCGGAATGATCGGGATGATGTTTAATCATCATTCTTGGATGATGCCGCCAATGTGGCAATTTGTTCTTGCGAGCATAGTGCAACTTGGGTTAGCCATTCCTTTTTATAAAGGTGCGATTGGTAGTATTCGAGGTGGTTTGGCCAATATGGATGTACTGGTGAGTACTGGTACATTGGCGATTTATCTCTATTCGGTCTTTATGCTGTTTTATCATCAGTCAATGGGGCATGATGGTGCATCTCATGTTTATTTTGAAGCATCAGTGATGGTCATAGGTTTCGTTAGCCTTGGGAAATTTCTTGAGGAAAGAACGAAGAAACAAAGCTTAAACAGTTTAGGGTTATTATTACAACTCACCCCAAAACAAGTCAGTGTTCAACGTGAAAATCGTTGGGAAACGATTCCTCTTGACCTAGTAAAAATAGGCGATATTTTACGGGCTAATCAAGGTGAACGTATTGCAGCTGATGGCGTAGTTGAACAGGGGAGTGGTTGGTGTGATGAGAGTCATTTAACCGGTGAATCTCAACCATTAGAAAAAATGTCTCAAAGTCCTGTGCTTGCGGGGGCTATGGTGACACAAGGTAGCCTTATTTATCGAGCCAATCAACTCGGTCAGCAAACTCTATTGGGCGATATGATGAAAGCACTCTCTGAGGCGCAGGGTACAAAAGCACCGATTGCTCGTTTTGCTGATAAAGTCGCTGCAGTATTTGTACCTGCCGTGTTATTAATTTCCGCAATAACATTTGTATTAACCTGGTGGATAAAAGGTGATTGGGTTACCGCCTTAATTCATTCGGTTGCTGTGTTAGTTATTGCTTGTCCTTGCGCGTTAGGGCTTGCCACTCCTGCTGCCATAATGGTTGGTATGGGAAAAGCAGTCAATGCAGGGATTTGGTTTAAAGATGCGGCATCTATGGAAGAGGCGGCGCATGTGGATACGGTGGTATTAGACAAAACTGGAACGCTAACTCAAGGAGAGCTCAAAATAGCCGCTGTTTGGCAACCACAAAGTGCGGTCTATTCAGAGACGGATTTATATCGTATAGCGGCTTCCGTTGAGCAAAACGCCAATCATCCTTTAGCTAAAGCAATAGTCCTGGCGGCTCAGGAAAAATCACTTGAAATTCCGACCGCACTTTCAGTTCATTCCGAAGTGGGGCAGGGTATTTCTGCTCATATTGACGGAATAGGTTTGGTTAAAGTCGGTAAGCCGACTTATTGTGAATTAACCTTACCAGATAATATGCCTCAAATTTGGAAAATTGCGAGTATTGTTGCGGTATCTGTAGATGACAACCCAATCGGTGCATTTGCATTAGCAGACAGTCTGAAAGAGGATAGCTTACAAGCAATTCAGCGCTTGCATCAGCATAATATTGATGTGGTGATAATGAGTGGCGATCAGCAATCTGTCGTTGATTATGTTGCTCAGCAAGTTGGTGTGAAAACCGCACGGGGTAATTGTAGTCCACGTGACAAAGCGGCCTATATTGAAACATTACGTCAGCAAGGTAAAGTGGTGGCAATGGTTGGTGATGGTGTGAATGATGCACCCGCATTAGCGATGGCTAACGTAAGTTTTGCGATGAAATCGGGTTCTGATGTTGCAGAACAAACTGCATCGGCGACGCTTATGCAACATTCGGTTGATCAGTTAGTTGATGGATTAATGATTTCCCGTGCAACATTAAAGAATATCAAACAAAATTTATTCTTTGCTTTGATTTATAATGTGTTAGGTATTCCACTTGCCGCATTGGGCTACTTAAGTCCTGTTTTGGCCGGGGCAGCCATGGCGATGAGTTCGCTTTCGGTGCTATCCAATGCATTGCGATTAAAACGAGTGAAAATTAAATAAGAAAAAGGCGATATGAAAATATCGCCTTTTATTTTGGGATTAATGTTGCTTCCATAATGGGAGTTGAATCGTGACGGCAAGTCCACCTAAATTGCTGGATTCAGCCCATACTTTTCCATTGTGCTCATTCACAACATTATAGACAATCGTTAAACCTAATCCCGTTCCGCCAGTGGCTCGAGTTCTAGTTTCATCGACTCGATAGAATGGCTTAAAGATTTTATCAAACTCTTCTGGTGGTAGGCCTAAGCCATTATCATCTACTCGAATTTGTAGGCAATTATCATCCTGCTCATTTTTATGTAAATCAATGGTTAAGAAAATACGATCTTTCGTATATTTCAGTGCATTTCGAATAATGTTTTCAATCGCACTGGTAAGCAAGCTTAGGTTGCCGTAAATCATATGTTTTTCAGGATGTAAAATAGAAATATTGACATCGCAGGCGATCTTGCGCTGCTCAGCTTCAAATAAGGCATCTTTGATCACATCATCCCAAAGCTGATTAATAGGAAATAAATTATGCTCCATTTGAGAATGCATTTGTTGGCGAGAAATGAGTAACAACTCGCTGATCATTTTATCCATTCGTTGTATTTCTTTCTCAATGCGTTTAACTGGTTCAATATCCCCTGTTTGATGACGAACCAGGGCAGTGGAAAGTTGCAAACGCGTCAACGGTGTTTTTAATTCATGAGAAATAGATGAAAGCAGATTGTGTTGGTTTGAAATCAGATTATCAATCGCAATCGACATCTTGTTAAAGCTTTGTCCGACTTCTCGTAATTCTTCTGGACCATGATTTGCTAATTCATTATCAACCTTAAAGTTTCCTAACGCCACGCTATTAGCCGCCTTTTGTAAATTGGTAATAGGTTTGACGATGGTATGCGTAAACCACCAAAGTAAAGGTGTGGTAATAATTAAGGTTAAGAGAAGTAAGATCCAAGGGTGATCAAGCATATAACGTAAAATTTCTTGTTGACCGTTTGCACGAGACACAAAGAATAATTCAGAGGATTGTTCCGCATCCCCAATATAGACTTTAAAAGGGCCTGCAATTTGAATATCTTTAAAGGTTTTACGTTGTGGTTGGGCAAAGTTGCTAGATTCTTGTGCGAACTGAGCAATATGCATTTTTTCTTCACCTAAAGCACCGAAAATTTCTTTTTCTGGCGTCATGATGACAGGGCGCGCAGAGTCAAATTTATCGGTTGGAAGCACTGGTACGCCAGCGAGGATACCGGTGATTCTATTGTTACGAATGGATTCAACGAGTTTCTTTTGATAGCTCGATATTTCGTTTTGATTCAAGTCAGAATATAAGCGGCTATCAAAATAAGGGAGTGCGACCAAAAGTGCGGTCATGGCAAAGAATGCCAACCAAAAAACAGTAAATGTGCGTATCGTGAGCTGATTTAAGCTGAATTTCTTGATAAGCATTATTCACAAACCAACAAGTAACCACGACCACGTAGCGTTTTCAGCCATGGTAAGCCATTGTCTCTTTCTGGGAGTTTTTTGCGCAAGTTTGACATATGCATATCAATCGAGCGATCAAAAGGAGAAAGGTGTTTGCCAAGTACATTCATGCTTAATTCTTCGCGAGAGACAATTTGTCCAGGGCGAAGTACCAGTTTATGAAGTAGAGCAAATTCAGAGCCGGTTAGACCAAGATCTTGACCGTTATAAGAAGCTTGTTGAAGACCAGAATGAAGTACTAAACCACAGAATTCTAATGTATTTTCTTCTGATGAAAGTGCGGTCGAATTTTGTGTATTTTCTTTTTCTGCTGGTGTAGCACGACGTAAAATGGCTTTAATACGAGCAACCAGTTCACGATCGTTAAAGGGTTTTGGTAAATAGTCATCGGCGCCGAGTTCTAATCCAAGAACACGATCGATCTCTTCACCACGTGCGGTAAGCATCATCACAGGGACATTTGATGTTTGGCGAATTTTCTTGAGTGTTTCAATGCCGTTTAATACAGGCATCATAATATCTAATAAAACTAACTGGTGGCTTGCATTCAGTTTATCTAACGCTTCTTGACCATTATTGGCAACTTCAACTTCAAAACCAGTCAGTCGTAAAACTTCAGCAAGTAAATCTGTTAGTTCAATATCATCATCAACTAATAGAATTTTTGACATTTTCATTCCCTTGTAATACAAAGAACCTGCTTGATATGACAAGCAGGTGTTATTTTT
>NZ_JAPWBP010000009.1:0-57524 GCF_041433495.1 Haemophilus sp. 27098_8_127 | reverse complement strand
AACGACGCACTGGTTTTTCTTAAGAGTCACAACAGCGCGTCGTTGTGTGGAGTGCATTATAGGGATTTTTGAAATCCACGCAAGCACTTTTTTAAGAAATTTCTTCGATAGATGATTTTTTAAACGTTAAGTCCTTTATATGAATGCTATTCAGCCTTTTTTAAGGTCCGCTTACAACGTCTAAACCCATTTGCAGAAAGTATTTCATTAAGTTTACTAAGGCCTCTTTCCTTCTCTTTTTCAGTATAAAACTCGCAATTACGATTTTCTAAAGCGCCACGAAGTCGCCAATAAAAAGCTTCAGTTGCACCAATATCCGCTTTCTTCAAACGAACAATTGCATTTTCAGCACCTATTTGTCGTAAAATATCGACATTATCAATACCAACTTTCTTTAATGCTCGTTCATACTTAACCGATAAATTCGGTAAATCACGAATCCGTCCAATCTTAGAGAGCGCGGAATCGAGTTTTTCCTTCCTTATTTGAGTAATTGAAAGAATGATCAAGGTTCTCATTAAGACATTATCTTTCAAGATACTTTCAGTTAAAGCATAATAATCAGATAATACAAAGCGCTTATTGAGTTCATTTGTTGTAAAGGGTTTACATCCAAGTCCTTTTAGCTTTATGGAAAGCTCATCCTTAGCGCGCAAGTAAACCTTATTGTTGGCCCAAACAGCAAACATATCTTTTTCTTTATGAAACAAGCCATATCCCGTAAATAGATTTTTACTTGTTACATCTCCGATAAGTTGATTTAACAAATCACATACTTTACTGATATGATCATTTGGGATTATGAGAGTTTTCATTTTAAAACTCCTCCTTACTTAAGGTTAATCACATACGACTATACCAAGAAGTACTTCTCAAAAATGGTTATATCATAACCAGTTAAAGGTGACGAATATAAAATTTCAAATTTGTGAGAAAGATCGCAAATGCAAAATTTATTTATTGATAAACAACTAGATAAGAAAAAACTAGCTTATAGTTTAATATTTAACCATTAGAATTTTTTTAGAATTCAGGAGTAAAAATGACAGTAGGACTCGTTCTTGAAGGCGGCGGCATGAGAGGAATGTTTACAGCAGGCGTTCTTGATGCACTCATGGAACAAAACATTCAAATAGATAAAATTATTGGCGTTTCTGCGGGGGCATTATTTGGCATAAATTATGCATCCAATCAAAAAGAAAGAGCGTTGAGATATAACCTAAAATATCTTAAAGATAAACGGTACATGGGATTTCATAGCCTTTTTACAACAGGCAACATTGTCAATAAAGACTTCGCTTTCTATGATCTCCCCTTTAATCTCGACCCTTTTGATCAAAATGAATTTGAAAAATCTCACATTGATTTCTATTTAGCTGCCACAAACATCGAGAATGGTGAAGCTGAATATTTCAAAATCGAAAATGTTTTCAAAGAAATGGAATACTTCAGAGCAACCTCGGCCATGCCTTTTGTCTCACAATTTGTGGAAATCAATGGGCAAAAATATCTAGACGGTGGAATTGCTGATAGTATTCCATTTAAAAAAGCACAAGAGCTCGGTTGTGATAAAATCATCGTTGTTTTAACCCAACCTATCGACTACCGTAAAACAAAATCTTCTTCTTTTTTATTCAAGCTTTTTTATCGCAAATATCCACACTTAGTTAAAACCTTAGAAAATCGCTACCGCACTTATAATGAACAAGTAGAAGAAATCATTCGTTTAGAAAAACAAAATAAAATCTTTGTGATCCGTCCAAATGTACCGCTCAATATAGGTCGATTAGAACGAGATGAAACCAAAATAAGAACTGTATATGAACTGGGTGAAAAAATTCTCTCAGCACAAATTCAAGATCTAAAAAAATACTTAAGAAGTTGATTTTAAATAAACTATTTATCAAGTTTGGAATCTGCTTCACATTTTTTCGTCAAGGAAAAAATTTTCTCTTGATACTGTACATCAATACAGATATAATCTAGCCAAATTTAGATAACTCTGTTTAAGAAGGTTTTATATGGCAACTCAAGAAGAAAAGCAAAAAGCGCTCGCCGCAGCACTTGGTCAAATTGAAAAGCAATTCGGTAAAGGCTCAATTATGAAATTGGGCGATACTCAAGCCCTTGATGTAGAATCTGTTTCAACTGGTTCTTTAGGTCTTGATGTTGCCCTTGGTATTGGTGGTTTACCAATGGGTCGTATTGTTGAAATTTTTGGACCTGAATCTTCTGGTAAAACAACTTTAACTTTATCTGTTATCGCTCAAGCACAAAAAGTCGGTAAAACCTGCGCGTTTATCGATGCGGAGCATGCTCTTGATCCTATTTATGCAGCAAAACTTGGTGTTGATGTGAAAGAGCTCTTAGTCTCCCAGCCAGACAACGGTGAACAAGCACTTGAAATTTGTGATGCATTAGTACGTTCTGGTGCTGTAGATGTCGTCATCGTAGACTCGGTCGCTGCACTCACCCCGAAAGCTGAAATTGAAGGTGAAATGGGTGATTCACACATGGGTTTACAAGCGCGTTTAATGTCTCAAGCGCTACGTAAATTAACCGGCCAAATCAAAAATGCAAACTGTCTCGTTATCTTCATTAACCAAATTCGTATGAAAATTGGTGTCATGTTTGGTAACCCAGAAACCACAACCGGTGGTAACGCACTGAAATTCTACTCTTCTGTGCGTTTAGATATCCGTCGCACTGGTTCAGTTAAAGATGGAGATGAAGTCATTGGTAATGAAACTCGTGTTAAAGTCGTAAAAAATAAATTAGCAGCACCTTTCCGCCAAGTTGATTTCCAAATTCTTTACGGAGAAGGGATTTCCAAAGCTGGAGAATTAATTGAACTCGGTGTTAAACACAAACTTGTTGAGAAATCTGGTGCGTGGTATGCATATAACGGTGAAAAAATTGGTCAAGGTAAAGCTAATGCAATGAAATGGTTACATGAAAACCTTGCGAAATCAGACGAACTTGAAGCGAAGCTTCGTGCTGAATTAGTCGCTAACCCAGAACAAGCATTAATGGCTGATATTGAACAATCTACCGATGACGCAGAAAGTGATTTCTAATCACTAAAAGTGCGGTCAAAATTGACCGCACTTTTCATTTCAACCGTATTTCACCTAAAAGGAATTTCTATGTCTTCTCTTGCTTTAAGCTATGTCGTTAATTTACTTGCTCGACGTGAATATAGCGAATTTGAACTACGCAATAAAATGCAGGAAAAAGCATTTACAGAAGATGAGATCGATGAAACGATTGCTTACTGTCAGAAAAAAAACTGGCAAAATGATAAACGATTTGCTGAAAATTATTTACACGCACGTTCGCAGCGTGGGTATGGTGCAAATCGTATCAAACAAGAATTACGTCAACTAAAAGGCGTCCCTTCAGACGTAATCAATGAAGTCCTCGCAGAAAGTGAAATTAATTGGATTGAAATAGCAGAAAAGGTTCTACACAAAAAGTTTCCTAATTATGCAGAACCTCAACCAATCAAAAGCAAACAAAAAATTTGGCAGTATATGCTCTCTCATGGATTTTATTCTGAAGAATTTAGCGATTTTATCGGAAATGGAATAGAAGACTGATGAACCTAAAGAAATAAATCCCTAATACTGTAAAAATTAAACAACCAACTAAATGGCTAACTAAAACGAACAATCCATTTACCCACTCTTCTTTAAAAAAGAGTTCTATTACTTCGCCTGAAAAAGAAGAAAAGGTGGTGAGAGCACCAAGAAATCCAGTCACTAAGAATAATCGCCATTCAGGGCTAAATTGAGGAAATAACCAAAAGGCGGCCACTAAAATCCCCATCAAAAAACAGCCAATAAAGTTCGCCACAAGTGTACCAAATGCAAGTGTGCTAAATAGTGAATTCAACCAAAGACCCAATCCCCATCGTAAGGATGCTCCGATGGCTGCGCCTGTGCTAACAAGAATAAGCGACTGAAACATTTATTTGATACCAAAAAGCTCCGCCAAATGTTTGGCTACCGCTTCGTCTTTATTGAACCCAATCTCTTCCAATTCAGGGCAAGCTTCTTTTAAACGAGGATCAGCATTTGCCATCACATAACCTTTACCAGCCAAAGAAAGCATTTCAACATCATTCTGACCATCGCCAAAAGCAATACAATCTTTTAATCCATAATTTCTATTTTCTAATAGATGAGCTAGTGCATCACCTTTAGATACATTTTTGTTCATGACCTCTAAGCAAGTCACAGCAGAATAAACAATCGTCGTTTTATCACCAAAATGCGTTCTAAGATAATCTTCCAGCTCCACAAGATCTTTTGGATCACGAGCAATAAAAAATACTTTTTCAGTTCCTCTTCCGTGATGTTTTGTGAAATCAACCACCTCATACATGAAACCTGAATCCTTGTGATATTTTGCTAATTCAGGCACATCTATATTGATAAACCAACCATCATCTTGATAAGTATTGATACAAATCTTGGTACGATCAAAAGGAATTTTATATAACTCAAGCACGATTTCTTCTGGAAGACTATTGCTATAAATAAGGTTACCTTTTAGGTCGCGTACTCTCGCACCATTGGAAGTGATCATTACAGCATGCTCAGCACCTATCTTACCTAAAATAGAAGAAACATCCGTGTGATTACGGCCTGTCGCTAAAATAATATCAACACCTTTTTGTTCTAATTTATTTAATATCTCAATTGTAAAATCACCAATTACATGATTAGCATTGAGTAATGTACCGTCAAGATCAGAAACAACGGCTTTAAATGGAAGTTGTTGCATAAAAACACCCGTATAAAAAATGAATCTGTATCATACCAAAACAACACGATTTTTGACCGCACTTTCTATCAAAAAAACGACATTCATTGATAAAAAACAAAAAGGCGTATCTTTCGATACGCCTTCTTTATCTAACTTGTTACAGTTAATACATCAATTATTTGATGATTTTCGCAACAACACCAGCACCTACTGTACGGCCACCTTCACGGATTGCGAAACGTAAACCTTGGTCCATCGCAATTGGGTGGATTAAGCTTACTGTCATTTTGATGTTATCACCAGGCATTACCATTTCCACGCCTTCTGGTAATTCAATTGTACCAGTTACGTCAGTTGTACGGAAATAGAATTGTGGACGGTAACCTTTGAAGAATGGAGTGTGACGACCACCTTCATCTTTTGATAATACGTAAACTTCTGATTCGAAGTCTGTGTGTGGAGTGATTGAACCTGGTTTCGCTAATACTTGACCACGTTCGATTTCTTCACGTTTGGTACCACGTAATAATGCACCAATGTTCTCACCTGCACGACCTTCGTCAAGTAATTTACGGAACATTTCAACACCAGTTACTGTTGTTTTCGATGTTGGTTTGATACCAACGATTTCAACTTCATCACCAGTACGGATGATACCACGCTCAACACGACCTGTTACTACTGTACCACGACCTGAAATTGAGAACACGTCTTCGATTGGAAGAAGGAACGGTTGGTCAATTGCACGCTCTGGTTCAGGAATGTAAGTATCTAAGTGGTTTGCTAACTCAAGGATTTTTTCTTCCCATTCTGCAACGCCGTTTAATGCTTGTAATGCAGAACCACGTACGATTGGAGTATCGTCACCTGGGAAGTCATATTGAGAAAGAAGTTCACGAACTTCCATTTCTACTAATTCTAATAACTCTTCGTCATCTACCATGTCGCATTTGTTTAAGAATACGATGATGTAAGGTACACCTACTTGGCGACCTAATAAGATGTGCTCACGAGTTTGTGGCATAGGACCATCTGTCGCTGCTACTACTAAGATTGCACCATCCATTTGTGCCGCACCGGTGATCATGTTTTTAACATAGTCCGCGTGTCCTGGGCAGTCAACGTGTGCATAGTGACGAGTTGGAGTATCGTATTCAACGTGTGAGGTGTTGATGGTGATACCACGCGCTTTTTCTTCTGGCGCGTTATCGATTTGGTCGAATGCACGAGCTGCACCACCGTAGTGTTTTGCTAATACGGTTGTGATTGCTGCTGTTAAAGTTGTTTTACCGTGGTCAACGTGGCCGATTGTACCCACGTTTACGTGCGGTTTTGTACGTTCAAATTTTTCTTTAGACATTTAAAGAGTCCCTCTAAATAGACACGGTTATCGATGGGTAAATTAAACCACATTAACCAATAAAATCATTACTATTTAATAAGGAGAGAGGAATTTGGAAGGCTGGTGCTGATAGGCGGATTTGAACCGCCGACCTCACCCTTACCAAGGGTGCGCTCTACCAACTGAGCTATATCAGCGTTTGGAGCGGGCAGCGGGAATCGAACCCGCATCATTAGCTTGGAAGGCTAAGGTAATAGCCATTATACGATGCCCGCAGTCCTAAATTCATCTGTCCCATCAGAATTCATTTAGAAAATGGTGGAGGGAGAAGGATTCGAACCTTCGAAGGCTGAGCCAACAGATTTACAGTCTGCCCCCTTTGGCCGCTCGGGAACCCCTCCACGCTAAATGAATACTTGTTTACTAAAGGATGGTGCCGACTACCGGAATCGAACTGGTGACCTACTGATTACAAGTCAGTTGCTCTACCTACTGAGCTAAGTCGGCGTGTTGTAAGCAAGTGAGGCGTATTATATGGAAAATTTTATGCCTGACAAGTTTTTTTTATGAAAAATGCGTTTTTTTTAACTATTCGTCTAATTTACAAGCAAAAAGCCACATTCTTGCTTTAAAACTCACCACTTTTAATAAAAAACGATGATCACAACTCATTTATAGGGTATATTTTGTCCAATTTTTTTCACTCTAGATATAAAGCACCGTGGAAATTACCGAACAACTAACGCCCTTTCTGAACTTTAGTCGTCAACAATGGGCTGAATTAAGAAAATCTGTTCCGCTAAAATTAACGGAGCAAGATCTCAAACCGCTTTTAGGTTTTAATGAAGAGCTTTCTCTTGATGAAGTGAGCACCATTTACCTGCCACTTGCACGTCTCATCAACTACTATATTGATGAAAACCTTCGTCGCCAAGCGGTTTTAAATCGTTTCCTTGGCGGACAAAGCCCTAAAGTCCCTTACATCATTAGTATCGCAGGTAGTGTTGCTGTTGGGAAAAGCACATCGGCACGTATTTTGCAATCTTTGCTAACCCACTGGCCTACCGAACGAAAAGTTGATCTAATTACTACTGATGGTTTTCTTTATCCATTAGAGAAACTGAAAAAAGATGATTTGCTACAGAAAAAAGGCTTCCCTATTTCTTATGATACGCCCAAATTAATTCATTTTTTAGCTGATATCAAATCAGGCAAGCCATCGGTAAAATCGCCTATTTACTCTCATCTGACTTACGATATCGTTCCTGATAAGTTCGATATTGTCGATCAACCGGATATTTTAATTTTAGAAGGACTAAACGTTCTCCAAACAGGTTCAAACAAAGCCAATCAAACCTTCGTGTCTGATTTTGTGGACTTTTCTATTTATGTTGATGCTGACGAGAATTTGCTTAAAGAATGGTACATCAAGCGATTCTTAAAATTCCGTCAAAGTGCTTTCACTAATCCGGATTCCTATTTTAAACATTATGCCAATCTCTCTAAGCAGGAAGCCATTGAAACTGCTAGCAACATTTGGGATAACATTAATGGATTGAATTTAAAACAAAACATTCTGCCAACTCGTGAGCGCGCCAATCTCATTCTTAGAAAAGGTGAAAATCACGAAGTTGAGTTAGTGAAATTAAGAAAATAAAAAAGGCGGTCAATTTGACCGCTCTTTTTCTCACTGCCTTACGACATTCTTCCATTCTCAATGCCAATCACCTGATCGCAAATCGCCATGGTAGATTGGCGATGACTCACGAGAATAATCAATTTTTCTGCTTTCACGTTCAACAATGATTTCAAAATCATCGCTTCGTTTAAGCTATCCAGATTACTGGTCGGTTCATCGAGTAAAATAATCGGCGCATTATGCAAGAATGCACGAGCAATACCGATACGCTGTTTTTCACCATCAGAAAGGTTACCGCCCAATTCCGTCATTTTTGTTTGATAACCTTCTGGCAAGCTTAAAATGAAATCATGAATTGACGCTTTCTTCGCAGCTTCCATAATTTCTTCTAACGTTTCATCACGGCGTGCAAGGCGAATATTTTCTTCAATCGTTTCATTGAAAATATAGGTTTGCTGAGTAATGTACGCCATATTGTTACGCAAACTACAGGTGTTGATATTCGGTAAGCTTTCGCCATTAATTTTAATGCTACCCGATTTAGGATCGTAAAAACGCATCAGCAGTTTTAACAAGGTGCTTTTACCGCTACCACTTCTGCCATGAATCCCTAAGATTTCACCCTTTTTCACAGACAAGCTAACATCCGATAAAATTTGTTCTTCACCATAAGCAAAACTTACGTTCTCAACATCAATGCGAGAAACATCCTTCAAATCAACCGCACTTTCTACGTCTTTTAATTCGGGTTCTTCTGCTAGCAAGCTCAATACACGCTCACCTGAAGCCAAGGTTTGTAACAAGTTGCTTGAAAGGTTACTTAATGCAATAACGGGGCCATAGCTCGACATCAATAAAATCACGCCAATTAAAAAGGCAGAAAAATCAATCTTATCTAGACTAAACAAAATTAAGCCGGTGAATAACATAATGATGTTAAACACGGATACCGCCACTTCAGTGTAAACACGTACTTTTGCTTCTTGGTCTTTAATGCGCTCAAAAGCGGTATCGATTTTTTGGCTGCGTTGTTGAATTTCATCTAAGCGCTGTTTCGCATAGCCGAAAAGTTGGATCTCTTTCATACCACGCACACTATCGAGGAAGAAATCATTCATTTCACCAACCAACTCACGATAGCGTCGACCATCTTCACGGGCCAATTTAGTGGTGATAATTGGTAATATCACACCCACCGTTAAATAAGCGGCTAATGCCACAAGCACAAACCAACCTGAAAGATGAGCGAAGACCAACAATAAAATCGCAGAAGTAAAGAACGCAATCATAATTGGTGCGATGGTATGCGCATAGAACACTTCGAGCAATTCGATATCATTGGTTACTAGTGACACTAATTGCCCCGCTTGTTTATCTTGCAACTTTACAAAAGCCAAACGGCGCAAAGAGGAAAACACTTTATCACGCAATAATGCCAATAATTTAAAAGCAATATAGTGTCCTGACATTTGCTCTAAATAACGCAATGCGCCACGAGCCACCGCTAACACGATAAGTGCGGTCAAAATTCCAGAAAAACTTAAATGGGTGTCAAAGTTTAATAAATTCACTAAACCCATCGCCCCAAGTACCATAATAAAGATGGCAGCCAGAAAACCGAGCGTTCCCATGGTGATAGTAAACGCCATGATGTGCGCCAATGGAGTCACTAATTTCAACAAATGCCCCATTACAACAAAACCATTTTTACGCATTTACCACCTCTCTAATTTGTTCTAAATCTTTTTGTTGTTGGAACATTTCAGCATACGCACCTTGTTTTGCCATGAGGTCTTTATGCGTGCCTTGCTCAATCAATTTGCCTTGTTCAAGCACATTAATGCAGTCCGCATTCACGGCATTGGCCAAGCGATGGGAAATCATCACAATGGTTTTTTGTTGTTTAAATTGCTGAATGAACTGCAAAATAATTTCTTCGCTTTCTACATCAATATTACTGGTCGCTTCGTCAAAAATATAAAGTTCGGCATTGTGTAACAAAGCACGCGCTAAAGCTAAACGTTGAATTTGACCGCCAGATAAATTTGCGCCACGGCTTAATAACGGCATATCTAATCCACCGTTATCTCGAACGAATTGCGCCAAATTGACTTGTTCTAAACACGCATAAATTTGCTCATTTGTGGCATCAACTTTCGCCATCTTCATGTTTTCACGTAGCGTACCTTTAAACACATAACTGCTATGGCTCACCAAAGAGACTTTTTCATAAAACGAATGACGATCAATGGATTGAATTTCTTGACCATTGAATAGAATTTTGCCTTGTTGCGCCTTATTAAAGCCCATTAGCAATGAAACCAAAGTGGATTTACCACAACCACTTTTACCTACAAATACCGTAAGCTGATTTGGTAATATGCTTAAATCTAAGCCTGTAATTGCTGGTTTTTCTTCACTATAAGAAAAATGCAGATCTTGAATATCCACCTGAATGGCATTTTTCGCCGCAAAATCGACCGCTTGAGTTTGAGTTTCCACTGGCGTATCTAACAATGTGAAAATCTTATCTGATGCCGCTTTACCATTCATCGCCACATGGAAGAAAGAACCCAATAAGCGAAGCGGAATGAAGAATTCAGAAGAAAGTAGAATAAATAAAATGACACCTAATACGGTTAATTGATTAGCTTGGAATTGCAATAAAGCCGTTAAAATCCCGATTGCTGCACCACCGTAAGCAAGTAAATCCATCAGTGATACCGAGTTAAGCTGCATGGTAAGTACTTTCATAGTGATTTTGCGGAAATGTTCTGCTTCTTCATCCATTGCTTTCGCTTTATAAGCATCATCTTGATAGATTTTTAGCGTGATTAAACCTTGTAGGTTATCTAAGAAACTGCTGCCTAATCCCACATAAATGGACCAATATTTTGCCAAGAGTTTTTTCGCAATTTTATTCACCGCAATGATCGACATCGGGATCAGCGGAACACAAATCAACAAAATTACGGCTGTTTTAAAGCTGAAAAAGATCAGAAAAGCGAAGAGTGTGAGCGGGGCAAGCAAGCTATAAAAAAGCTGAGGCAAATAACGCCCAAAGTAGATTTCAAGCTGCTCCACACCTTCTGAAGCCACTTGAATAATGCTTGAAGTAGATTGTTGATTCACTTGGTTAAGCGGCATTGAAGCCAATTTGCGATAGATGAGGCTACGCAGCTCATGTTTGACTTTCGTACTGGCAAAATAAGAGGCCTGCACCGATTTTTTACCTGCAAAGGCGCGCAACGCCAAAGCAGCAATTAAAACGATCCCCAAAATGACCGCACTTATTGGCCCCAATTCATTAAAATAAGCCGCCTGTAAAATATAAGAGAACACGACGGCACTAATAATCCCACCAATTAACGCTACCCAATTCCATAACACCGTGATGCCAATCCATTTTTTACTGTCGGCTACCGTGTTAATTAGGCGTTTATCTATCATCATAATGATTGCTCCTAAAAACAAAAAAGAAGTACGCACATTACTATGCGTACTTTGCTACCAATCTAACAACCAAAAAACGAGTCTATTTCGTATTATTGTCTTTAAGCGATATAAGTCGTAAAAATTATAGTCAAGAATATAAACAAATAATAGATCTAATTGAAAATTATTTTTATTTATATTCCAGATAAAAAAATACCGCACTTGGTTTCCCTAAGTGCGGTTATTTTTAGTGATATTTTTGAGTGTTAGACTAAACGTCTAGATTTGCTCTCAACGCATTCATTTCAATGAATTCACGACGAGGCTCAACTTCATCACCCATCAATGTGGTGAAGAGTTGATCTGCAGCGACAGCATCTTTTATTGATACTTTTAACATACGGCGAGCATTTGGATCCATAGTGGTTTCCCAAAGTTGCTCAGCGTTCATTTCACCTAACCCTTTGTAACGCTGGATTTCTAAACCACGGCGAGATTCTTTCATCAACCATTCAACAGCTTGTTCAAATGACTGAACAGGTTGCGTTTTTTCACCACGAGTAACATAAGCGCCCTCTTCTAGTAAGCCATTCACTTGCTGACCGAAGGCGGTAATCTTCGCAAACTCATTGCCCGTTACAAAATCAAAGTTGATGAAGTAATCGGTATCAATACCGTGTTTACGAACGGTAATGACGGCTTCATATACTTGGCGTTCGCTGTTAAATTGCGTTCTTGCTGAATATAAATGTGCTTCTGTTTCTTTTTCAGTTAAGTAGGCAACAAAAGCATTCGCCCAATTTTCGACCGCACTTTCACTACGCATTAACTCAACGATTAATTGTGGTTGGTAAACCAAACCTTGCAATAATGGCTCTGGATAATAACGACTTAAGCGAGTAATTAATTTCTGAACATTGTTATATTCACTCACTAATTTCTCAAACACTAAATCATTCATTGCTGGCGCATTAGCACTGATGTGCAATGCTGCGCCATCAAGTGCAAGCATTAATTCATATTGCACCATTTCGTCGTTATCTTTGATGTAACGCTCTTGCTTACCTTTTTTCACTTTATAAAGTGGCGGCTGAGCAATATACACGTAACCACGCTCAATTAATTCCGGCATTTGACGATAGAAGAAGGTCAACAATAACGTACGAATGTGTGAACCATCCACGTCCGCATCGGTCATGATAATGATGTGGTGGTAACGTAATTTATCTGGATTATATTCATCGCGGCCAATACCACAGCCTAGCGCTGTAATTAATGTGCCCACTTCTTGAGAAGAAAGCATTTTGTCAAAACGTGCTTTTTCAACGTTAAGAATTTTACCTTTTAATGGCAGAATTGCTTGGGTTTTACGATCACGACCTGATTTTGCCGACCCCCCCGCAGAATCCCCCTCCACGAGGTAAAGTTCTGAAAGTGCTGGATCTTTTTCTTGGCAGTCCGCTAATTTACCCGGAAGGCCCGCAATATCTAATGCACCTTTACGACGGGTCATTTCGCGGGCTTTACGAGCCGCTTCACGCGCACGTGCAGCTGTAATAATTTGATTTACAATGATTTTTGCATCCGCTGGATTTTCTAATAAATATTCCTGCATACGCTCATTCATGGCAGATTCAACCGCACTTTTCACTTCAGAAGACACTAATTTGTCTTTTGTTTGTGAAGAGAATTTAGGATCGGGCACTTTCACTGAGATAATCGCTACCAAACCTTCACGCGCGTCGTCACCTGATGTGCTCACTTTCTCTTTTTTCAGTAACCCTTCGCTTTCCATATAGTTATTTAAGCTACGGGTTAATGCGCCACGGAAACCGGCTAAGTGAGTACCACCATCACGTTGTGGAATGTTATTAGTAAAGCAATAAACGTTTTCGTTTACGCCATCATTCCATTGCAATGCGACTTCCACACCAATACCGTCTTTTTCAGCTGAAAAATAGAATGGTTTTGGGTGAATTGGATTTTTATTTTTATTTAAATATTCAACGAACGCTTGAATACCACCTTCGTAATGGAAGTGATCTTCTGTGCCATCACGTTTATCGATTAAACGAATTGATACACCAGAGTTTAAGAATGAAAGCTCACGTAAGCGTTTTGCTAAAATTTTGTAATCGAAAGTTGTAATTGCAAAGATTTCTGGACTTGGCCAGAAACGCACCGTTGTACCCGTCGTTTGAGTTTCACCGATAATAGTTAAAGGCCCTTGAGGCTCACCCAAGTGATAGAATTGCTCGTACACATGACCTTGGCGACGAATAGTTAATTGCAATTTATCAGAAAGTGCATTTACTACCGAAACACCCACTCCGTGCAAGCCACCTGATACTTTATAAGAGTTATCATCGAATTTACCGCCCGCATGAAGCACGGTCATAATAACTTCTGCCGCAGAAACCCCTTCCTCTGGGTGGATATCTACTGGAATACCACGGCCGTCATCTTGCACGGAAACAGAATTGTCATCATGAATAGTAACGATAATATCGGAACAATAGCCAGCAAGTGCTTCATCGATCGCGTTATCCACTACCTCAAACACCATATGGTGTAGGCCTGTTCCATCATCGGTATCCCCAATATACATGCCCGGACGTTTCCGAACCGCATCAAGCCCTTTTAAGACTTTAATACTTGATGCACCATAAGCATTTTCTGTAACCGGTGTTTCTGACATAGTTTTTCTCTATTTTGTAATGAAAATTGTGCGGAATTATAGCAAAAAACTGACTATTTTGCGAAATAAAAGTGCGGTCAAAATTTTCGGTGTTAAAAAAATAAAATTACATAGCATATAAAACAAAAAGACGAGTTTTTATCTAAACTCGTCTTTTATTACATTAACGTTTATTTCCAAATATGGTTATTTAACCCGAGTTCTTTCACCATATCTGTAAAGCCTTTGATACTCGAAATATAATCACGAATCGTATTGTCTTCTAGCAATGACTTTTCAAAGGACGGTTCAAAACTATTCTTTCCTAAATTAAGCGCAATAATCACTTCTCGGTTACGAAGCACCATCGAAACAGGGCAATTAAATTTCTCTTTCAGTCCACAAAAACGTTCCATTAACTTAGGCGATAAGGCATATCTGGCTAAGATTTGATCTTCAGTAAACACATCAAAATAGCGATTAAAAGACGGATTATCCATCAAGGCAATTTCACCTTCTTTTCTTAAACCCGCTTCTTTCTTATCACAAACATAAACCCAATGAGCCAGTTCTTTAGGAAAAGTGGCTTTAAATAAAATGCCTTGAAAATTCTGAGCACCTAATGCCTTAACGGATTTCTCTTTCAACGACATGTTAAATGCTGAAAAATCACAGATTTCAACTTCAGTTTGATTAAACTCACCAAAGATTAAATCCTCACTACGGAACGTTGCGGGACCACTATCATAAACGGAGAGGAAATCACTAATATTCAGTCCTCTATCTGCGCTAAAGTGGAAACCAAATTCCTGGACAATCGTATTAATCACGCGCGTTTTAAATTCTGCGATAAAACGCTTATATTTAAAAAATAAATGACGAAAAGAATAAATGAGCACACCAAGGATCAATGCTGTACTTAATAGATACCCATTCCCTATCGTTCCAATGAGGAAAAATAACCCAACGCATAGCATAATAATCCATTTATTGATGAGCGATTTTATGGCTAAACGTTCCTCATCTAACTTTTCCAATCCAAGAAAACGAATCCCTTCAATCTCTTTTGGTGTATTCATGGTTTTTCTACTTATTGTTTAAATAAATTACCCACATTAGGGACTTCAGCTTCATTTTGAGGAATATCGAAAAATGTTCCTTTCTGGAAATTAAACAAGTTTGCGATTAAATTTGACGGGAACATTTCCACAGCATTGTTATACTCTTCAACTGCTGAATTATAAGTACGTCTTGCTGCAGAGATTTGCTCTTCCAAATCACTAAGTGTGGTCTGAATTTGCAAAAGATTTTGATTGGCTTTGAGATCCGGATAATTTTCTAGACGAACCTGTAAATTACGCAATAAACCCGAAATCTCATTATTGAGTTGGAATTTTTCACTTGTAGAATGGGCTGATTTAGCACTTTCACGTAACGTCACAATACGCTCAAGCAGGCTACTCTCATGTGACATATATTCCTTGGCGGTGGCGACAAGGTTTGGCAACAAATCATAACGACGCTTTAACTGAACATCCACACTGGCTTCAACACTACTCACCTGATTACGTTTTCTAATCAATTTGTTATACATTGAAATAGTGAAAGCTAAACCGAGAAGGACAATACCTACAACTATATTCATCATTATTTCTCCATAGAAAATTTTCCCTACTCAGTATAGGGAAAAGCACAATAAAATCTATTCACTTAGACAATATTTTGTTGATAAAAATCAATAAAACCAAGAATTTAGTTTTATCCACTTCCCCCATTCATATCACCCAGAAGTGCGGTCAATATTCACGAAGTTTTTCAGAGACCAAATCCTTACTTTATTATTATGATTTAGTGTACAAAAAATGGACTCCAAGTGAATACCTCTCCAACAAATAACAATCATTCTCAATAACCAAGTAAAAACAATCACTTACCCACTTATTTTGTAAGGAAAATAAGGGTATTTTTGATTACGATCAAATAAATTTCCCGCATCAAGGCATATCATAGTCAAATTAACCATACAAGTAACGTGCCAATTGGAGTGATTATATGCAACGAAGTGATGGATTATTTTCTGCTTTAGCAGAAGTTTCCCGTCGGGATTTTATGAAGTTATGTACCGCACTTGCGGCGACTATGGGGTTAAGTTCAAAAGCAGGCGCAGAAATGACCGCTGCTTTAACCGAACCTAAACGTCCACCAGTATTATGGATTGGTGCGCAAGAATGTACGGGTTGTACTGAATCCTTACTACGCGCGACCCACCCAACAGTAGAAAACTTGGTATTGGAAATGATTTCCTTAGAATACCACGAAACCCTTTCTGCAGCCTTCGGGGAACAAGCTGAAGATAATAAACACAATGCAATTAAACAGTATTATGGAAAATATGTTTTAGTCGTAGATGGATCTATTCCGGTAAAAGACGGCGGCGTCTATTGTATGGTAGCAGGCAAACCGATTGTAGAACACATCCAAGAGGCCGCTAAAGGGGCTGCCGCGATTATTGCGATCGGTTCTTGTGCGGCATGGGGGGGCGTACCTTCTAGCGGTGGTAACCCAACTGGCGCAAGCAGCTTATCTGAAGTCTTACCAAAAGGCACGCCAGTAATCAATATTCCTGGCTGTCCACCAAATCCACACAACTTCCTTGCAACTGTCGCTTATATTCTGACTTATAAGAAACTACCTGCAATGGACAAATTAAATCGTCCATTATTCGCTTACGATCGCTTAATTCACGAAAACTGCTATCGTCGTCCGCACTTCGATGCAGGTCGCTTCGCTAAAGAATACGGTGATTATGGTCACCGCCACGGTTGGTGTTTATATCATCTTGGTTGTAAAGGGCCAGAAACTTACGGCAACTGCTCTACCTTAGAATTCTGCGATGTCGGCGGTAATAACTGGCCGGTTGGTATCGGGCACCCTTGTTATGGTTGTAACGAAAAAGGCGTCGGCTTTACCAAAGGTATTTTCCAATTAGCGGGCGTAGAAAACCCTACACCACGCGTTGAAAAACCTGATGTTAATAACACAGAAGGTTCAGGTGCGACCATGACCGCCATTGGCTTATTAGGTGGCGCAGCTGCAATCCTAGCCGGTGTGAGTGTTGTGACCTTACGCGAATTAAGCGCTCAACATAAAGCCCGTTCTGAAGCTAAAGCTGCAGAGAAAGAAGAACATACAGGTAAATAACAATGGATAGACGAAAATTTCTAAAAGCGGGTATGCTTGGCGGAATCGCATCTACTTTGCCTGTGTCAAATGTGCAGGCATCGGAAGCGGTTGAGCCTATTCCCGGCGCACTAGGAATGCTTTACGACTCTACCCTTTGTGTAGGTTGTCAAGCATGCGTGGCTGAATGTCAAAACGTGAACCACACACCCGTGAATCCAAAAGGTGATCAAACTTGGTCAAATAACGACAAACTCACGCCATTTACTCGTAACGTGATTCAAGTATGGAGCGATGGCGACGGCACAAATAAAGACAAAACAGAAAACGGTTATGCTTATGTGAAAAAACAATGTATGCATTGCGTTGACCCTAACTGCGTTGCCGTTTGTCCTGTTCAAGCACTCACCAAAGATCCAAAAACGGGTATCGTGAAATACGATCCAGATATTTGTACCGGTTGCCGTTATTGTATGGTGGGTTGTCCTTTTGATGTACCAAAATATGACTACGACAATCCATTCGGTGAAATCAGCAAATGTGAACTCTGTAACCAAAAAGGCGTTGAACGCTTAGACAAAGGTGAATTACCTGGTTGCTGTCATGTTTGTCCGACTGGTGCCATTATTTTTGGTACACGTGAAGAATTATTGGCTGAGGCTAAACGTCGTTTAAGCTTATTACGTGGTACCGAATATGATTACCCACGTCAACACGTTAATAGTACAGATAAATACCGTGCTACCGTGCCGGCATATCAATATCATATCTACGGTGAAAAAGAAGGTGGTGGTACCCAGGTACTTGCCTTAAGTGGTGTGCCTTTTACTAACCTTGGTTTACCAGACTTAGATGAAGTCGCGACAGGTTCTCGTGCGGCGCATTTACAACACTTCTTGTATCGCGGTTTAGCATTGCCATTAGTCGCACTTGCCGGTTTAACCTTTATGACTTACAAAAATATGCATGGCGATAAAATCGCTGAGCGTATTGCAGCACAAAAAGAAGCCATGCGTCAGGCACGCAAGGAAATCGAAGAAGCGGAGGATGAGCATCATGAGTAATCCACGTCCGGTAGGCGGTCGCCTTGTTTCTGCCGCAATTCTCTTTTTTGCACCACTTGCTGTGCTTTGCGTTTTATTAATTTTAAAACGTTTGGTTTTCGGTATTGGTTCTGTGACCGCACTTAATGGCGGTTATCCTTGGGGTTTATGGATTGCCTTTGACTTACTTGTCGGTACAGGATTTGCCTGTGGAGGTTGGGCACTCGCTTGGACCGTGTATATTTTCAATAAAGGGAAATATCACGCTCTTGTTCGCCCAGCATTGCTTGCAAGTTTATTCGGCTATTCCCTTGGTGGTTTATCTATCACCATTGATATGGGACGTTATTGGCATTTACCGTATTTCTACATTCCAGGGCAGTTCAACACGAACTCTGTTCTATTTGAAACAGCATTTTGTATGACGGTGTATATCATCGTAGTGACCCTAGAATTCGCCCCTGTATGGCTTGGTTTCTTCGGCTTAAAAAAATGGTTTAATAAACTGAATAAAATCATGTTTTTCATTATTGCCTTAGGTGCCTTGTTACCAATGATGCACCAATCTTCAATGGGTTCCTTGATGATTGTAGCTGGTCACAAAGTCCATCCGGTATGGCAAAGCTATGAAGCACTACCAATTCTCTCCTTGCTGACAGCTTTCATTATGGGCTTCTCTATTGTAATTTTTGAGGGTTCTTTAGTTAAAGCGGGTCTTGCAGGAAAAACACCAGATGAACGTCATTTATTTACTCAATTGGCACGTGTTACCGCAGGATTAATTTTCTGTTTCTTAGCGGTGCGTTTTGGTGAGTTGATTTATCACGACAAACTGAAAATGGTTGTAGGTTTCGATAAATTAACTAAATTTGAAGCATGGATGTTCTGGATGGAAGTCTGGTTGATGGTATTACCATTACTAACCCTCTTCCTTGGGGAGAAAAAATCAGATTCCCGTTGGTTATTTATTTCGGCATTAAGCATGTTACTCGGTGCAGCATTATGGCGTATGAACTACTCGCTTATCATGTATAATCCGGGCAACGGCTATCAATATTTCCCATCTGCGGAAGAATTGCTTATTTCAATCGGTTTCGTATCTATTGAAGTATGTGCCTATATTTTAATCATTCGTTTATTCCCTGTATTACCGGTATTTAAAGAAAAACATACCGAAGACTCAGAAAAAATTATTGCCGAAAAAGCGGCATTCAGCAAAAAAGTTAGCGGAGCAGAATAATGTCAGAAAAAAAACGTATCTCAATTGACCCAATTACCCGTATTGAGGGTCATTTACGTATTGATTGCGAAATTGAAAACGGTGTCGTCACCAATGCATGGTCTTCTGGTACCATGTGGCGCGGTATGGAAAATATCGTAAAAGGTGCCGACCCACGTGATGCATGGATGATTATGCAACGTATTTGTGGCGTATGTACCACTGTACACGCGATTATCAGCGTACGTGCTGTAGAAGATGCTATCGGCGCTAAAGTACCAGTCAATGCACAGTATATTCGTAACATGATTCTTGCTGCCCACAGTATTCATGACCATATCGTGCATTTCTATCAACTCTCTGCGATGGACTGGGTGGATATCACCGCTGCACTAAAAGCAGATCCTGAAAAAGCGGCAGATATGCTAAAAGGTGTATCTACATGGTCATTAAACAGTGCTAACGAATTCCGCAACGTACAGAAAAAAATCCAAGCATTAGTGGATAGCGGACAACTTGGTATTTTCGCTAACGGTTACTTCGGTCATGCAGCAATGAAACTTCCACCAGAAGTAAACCTCATCGCAGTCGCGCACTATTTGCAAGCCCTTGAATGTCAACGTGATGCTAACCGCGTGGTGGCATTACTTGGTAGTAAAACACCACATATTCAAAACTTGGCGATTGGTGGCGTAGCAAACCCAATTAACTTAGATTCTCAAGCAGTACTAAACCAAGAACGTCTCATGTTCGTGAAAGCTTGTATCGACCGCTTAACTGATTTCATTAACCAAGTGTATAAAGTAGATGCGGCAGTATTTGCCGCTTACTATCCTGAATGGTTAAGCTTAGGTAAAACATCAGGCAACTACTTATCTGTACCAGAATACCCAATTGATGCAGATAACTCTAAATTCATGTTGAAAGGTGGTTATATCGAAAACGGCGATTTATCGACTTTCCGTGCAATAGACCAACAAAAAGATGAGTTCGTTGTAAAAGGCATTAAAGAAAGTGGTAAACACGCTTGGTACGAAGATGATGAACCATTAGAACCTTGGGCGGGCTTAACTCGTCCGAAATATACCGGCTGGCAAGATGATGGTAAATACTCTTGGGTAAAAGCACCAACCTTCTACGGTAAAGTTGTCGAAGTGGGTCCTCTCGCCTATTTAATGTGTGGTTTAGCTTCAAATGACACGCCAACTGTTAACCACTTCAATGAATTAAAAGGCATTTATGAAAAATTGACTGGTAACACGTTAACCACCGATCAATTACATTCTACCCTTGGACGTATTATCGGTCGTACCGTGCATTGCTGTGCGATCAACGACATTCTAAGCGCTCAATGGCAAATGCTCATTGATAATATCGCTAAAGGTGATATGACGGCGTATATCAAAACAGATATCCCTGCAAGCGGTGAGTTCCGTGGTGTTGGCTTTGGTGAAGTACCACGTGGTATGCTTTCTCATTGGGTTGTCATCAAAGATGGCCGCATTGAAAACTATCAAGCCGTTGTACCATCTACATGGAATGCTGGCCCGCGTAACGAACAAGACCAAATGGGTCCTTATGAGCTTTCTATTATTGGTACACCGGTGGCAGATCCAACTAAACCATTAGAAGTGGTCAGAACCATTCACTCTTTCGACCCTTGTATGTCCTGTGCCGTACACGTAGTTAATACCGAAAACGGCGAAGTGACTGAAGTGAAGGTGTTGTAATGAAGCCGTTAATTCTTGGCGTTGGCAATATTTTGTTAAGCGATGAAGGTGTCGGTGTGCGCGTTGTGCAGGAGCTTGAAAAACGCCCTGAAATTCAACCGCACTTTGACGTCATCGATGGTGGTACTTGTGGCATGGAATTACTGGATGCGATGGCAAATCGCGAGCATTTGATTATTGTCGATGCCGTGCTTGCTAACAAACAGCCAGGCGAGATTATTGTGTTACATGACGAGCAGGTGCCCACCTTTTTCTCTCGCAAAATTTCACCACACCAACTCGGTATTTGTGATGTACTTTCTGCAATGAAATTAACGGACGAATTCCCAAAACACCTTTGTCTCATCGGCATCCAACCAGAATCGCTAGAATCTGGAATTGGCTTGACGGAAACAATACAAAACGTATTGCCAAAGGTTTTTGAAACGTTAAATCAAGTCATTAAAGAATACGGCTTAACTCCTGCTATTTAGAACAGAATCGCAAGGAATTTAATAGCCAACCACTCATAGCACGCATTTTCTGATGCGTGCTTTAATTTGATAAAGTCTTCTGCGAAAAATAAACCATGTATCGACACGAAAAAACACCTGAAAATTCTACCGCACTTTTAACCTCTGTCACTGGCTTTGAAGAAAATCCGACGGAGATTTTCCTTACCGAAATGCAAAACATTGTGCCAGAAATGCAAGATCTCCCTTTCTTTCATAAAGGCATCGAGTGTTTCTGCCCTAAATTTGTTTTATTCGAAGACCAATGGATCGGCACAGTATTAACCCCGTGGATGATGAGTGTGGTGATTCTGCCAGGTCCTCAACAACAATGGGAACCGCGTGAATTAGGTGATAAACTCACCGTTCAACTGCCGTACAAAGCGCTAACCTTCACCGTTAGTAGTCTTGAAAATGTACTGCAATATTTAAGTTGCTCCTTACATTCACCACTCGACCCGAATCTGACTAACGAGCAAGCGATTCAACTCACACAAGATTGTTTGCGTATGGTTTTATCCATACCAACCGCACAGCCGACATTTAATTCTGATCGCCGCAATCTATTTAAAGCCATGATAAAATAAATGTAGGCCGCAAACAGTTAATAAAAATGGGCAAAGTAAGATAACCTACTTTGCCCATTTTGTGTCCTATCCCACACAAAGTGCGGTCAGTTTTCACTTAATTTTTCAAATTAATACAACATACGTGCTTTAATTGTGCCTTCAATTTCACGAAGTTTAGCCAATAACGGGGACGCATCATCTGTTTCGATATCAACGACGACATAACCAATTTTTGGATCGGTTTGTAAAAATTGCGCCGCAATATTGAGATTAGCTTCAACGAAAATTTGGTTCAATTTGTTTAATACACCCGGACGGTTTTCGTGAATATGAAGTAAACGTTTTGTACCAACGTGTTCTGGTAAAGATACTTCTGGGAAATTCACGGAAGAAAGGGTTGAACCGTTATCAGAATATTTCACAAATTTACCCGCGACTTCAAAACCAATGTTTTCTTGGGCTTCTGCAGTTGAACCACCGATATGCGGGGTTAAAATCACATTATCAAATTTACGTAGTGGAGAAACAAACTCTTCATTGATTGACGCTGGTTCAACAGGGAATACGTCAACTGCCGCACCACGAACTTTACCTTGTTCAAGCGCTGCTGCTAAAGCATCAATATCCACCACCGTGCCACGTGCTGCATTGATTAAAATAGAATCTTGTTTTAACTGTGCAATACGTTCAGCACTCATTAAATTACGGGTTGAAGGTAAATCTGGTACATGAAGCGAAATCACATCACAAGAACCCAATAACTCTTCAAGTGTGTGTAATTGTTTTGCATTACCTAATGGTAATTTATTTTCAATATCGTAGAAATATACTTCCATCCCTAGAGATTCCGCAATAATACTTAATTGCGAACCGATATGGCCGTAACCCACGATACCGAGTTTTTTGCCGCGCACTTCATGAGAACCCACTGCCGATTTATTCCATAAACCGCGATGCACATCGGCATTCGCTTGAGGAATATTGCGCATTAAGAGCAAAATCTCACCCAACACTAATTCAGCCACAGAACGGGTATTAGAGAACGGTGCATTAAATACTGGAATCCCACGCATTTTGGCTGCATTAAGATCCACTTGGTTGGTTCCGATACAGAAACAGCCAATAGCAATAAGCTTCGGTGCAGCTTCAATCATTTCAGCAGTTAATTGGGTACGCGAACGTAAGCCGATAAAATGCGCATCTTTAATGGCTTCTTTTAGCTCATCACCATCTAAAGCTTTTTTGTAAAAGTCAATGTTGGTGTAGCCCGCCGCATGTAAGGTATCTAATGCACTTTGGTGCACGCCCTCTAATAACACAAATTTAATTTTTGATTTGTCGAGTGAGACTTTGTTTGTCATGTTTGCTTCCTTATTTTTATTAATCAATAATTTTTGCGCCGTCTGGTGTACCGACAATCACAATATCCGCCCCACGTAAGGCAAAAATACCATTTGTTACTACACCCGCGACATTATTCAATTCTTTTTCCATTTCCACTGGATTTAAAATAGCGAAGTTATGTACATCTAAAATCACGTTGCCATTATCAGTCACCACGCCTTCACGATATTCTGGCGCACCACCAAGAGAAACTAATTTACGACCAACTTGTGAGCGAGCCATTGGAATGACTTCTACTGGTAATGGGAAAGTCGTACCTAAAACATCCACTTGTTTACTGGTATCTACAATACAAATAAATTTTTTCGCTAAAGCAGCCACAATTTTTTCGCGAGTCAGTGCCGCACCGCCGCCTTTGATCATCATTTTTTGTGGATTGATTTCATCTGCGCCATCCACATAAATATCTAAACTGGATACATCGTTAGCACTAAACACTTCAATGCCCTGTTTACATAATAATTCTTCTGAGGCTTTAGATGCAGCTACCGCGCCTTGAATTTGATCTTTTAATTCTCCTAAGGCTTCAATAAAACAATTCACTGTTGAGCCACTTCCTACACCAACAATAGTATCGGGTTTAACGTATTTTAACGCTGCGCGCGCAGCTAATTTTTTCATTTCTAGTTGATCCATTTCTCTGTCCCTTTTAAATTTTGAATAATAACGTAAACGTTTGCTTTACTTTAATACGACCCTATTAAATAAACAAGTGTAAAAATTTATTCGTGATGATGAAAAAAATTTTATTCATCCAAGAAAATCGCTAATAGCTCGTTTAAAAACAATTTTCCATGTTCGGTGATTTGCCAAAAATCAGGTGTTTCCACAATATAATTCTGCTGGATCGCAAAATCAATTTGATTTTTGACCGCACTTTGCGAAAGCCCCGTGTAATTTTCAAACTCTTGTTTTGGCACGGCTTCCAATAAACGAAAGCGATTCATGAAAAACTCAAAAGCGCGGTCATTTTTTTCCACGTTTTTTTCTTCATAAAGGTATTCACCACGTAAATACCCTTTCGGATGCTTTATTTTAGAAAAACGTAAAATTTTTCCATCTGGGAAAGTGAGTTTTCCATGAGCACCGCAACCTATCGCCAAATAGTCCCCGAATCGCCAATAATTCAAATTATGCTGACATTGAAAACCCGGTTTTGCATAAGCAGATGTTTCATATTGTTGATAACCGGCTTCGGTTAAAAGTTGGTGGCCTTGCTCAAAAATATCCCAAAGTTCATCATCATCCGGCAACTTAGGTGGACGATAAGCAAACATGGTATTGGGTTCAATGGTGAGTTGATACCAAGAAAGGTGCGGCGGAGCAAGCTCAATGGCTTGTCGCAAATCATCTAGAGCTTCCTCAAATGTTTGGTTTGGCAAGCCGTGCATTAAATCTAGATTGAAACTTTTCAAGCCCGAAACTTTCGCCAAACTGACCGCACTTCTAGCTTCCGCCGCATTATGAATACGCCCTAAACGTTGTAATTTATCGTCATTAAAACTTTGAATGCCCATGGAAATACGTGTTACGCCAGCATCCACATAACCTTTAAAACGCTCTGCTTCCACGGTGCCAGGATTGGCTTCCATGGTAATTTCTATATTCTCTGAAAAAGGAATACGACGTTGAATTTCTGCCAATAACAACTTGATACTTTCCGCTGAAAATAAACTTGGCGTGCCCCCACCAATAAAAATTGAATGGAGTGGACGATTTTGAATACTAGCCTGATATTTCTCTAAGTCTGCCTCAAGATCGGCGATCAGATGTTGCACATATTCTTGTTCAGGAATTGCGCCTTTCTGTGCATGCGAATTGAAATCACAATAAGGGCATTTCTGCACACACCATGGAATATGCACATAAAGGGAAAGAGGGGGAAATTTTTGCATAATTAAAAGTCAAAAGGGCTTGTTTTCACAAGCCCTAAAAATGAGTCATTAATTGACCGCTCTTGCTGTTTTAGTCGCAGCTTTACGGCGTGGTGCTTTCGCTTTCGTTTCCACTTTTACGAACTCAATGCCTTCGGGTGGATTTTCTAACGCTAAGCCTAACACTTCATCAATGGTTTCTACCGCATGAATCGCAAGATTTTCTTTTACGTTATCTGGAATTTCTTCCAAATCTTTCACGTTATCTTTTGGAATCAATACAGTTTTAATACCACCACGATGTGCCGCAAGTAATTTTTCTTTCAATCCGCCAATTGGTAATACTTTACCGCGTAGGCTGATTTCACCCGTCATCGCGACATCAGCACGCACTGGGTTACCCGTTAAGCAAGAAACCAATGCAGTACACATTGCGATACCTGCACTTGGACCATCTTTTGGTGTGGCACCATCTGGCACGTGAATGTGAATATCACGTTTTTCATGGAATTCAGAATTGATACCCAATTTTTCAGCACGTGCACGGACTACGGTCATCGCTGCTTGGATCGATTCTTTCATCACATCGCCTAATGAACCAGTGAAGGTTAATTTACCTTTGCCCACCACTGACGCAGTTTCAATAGTCAGTAAGTCACCGCCCACTTCTGTCCACGCAAGGCCTGTTACTTCGCCTACACGGTTTTGCGTATCCGCTTTGCCAAATTCAAAACGTTTCACACCAAGATAATCATGCAAGTTATCTGAATTAACGGTAATGGATTTCACTTTTGGATTGACCAATAAATTCTTCACCGCTTTACGACAGATTTTAGAGATTTCGCGCTCTAACCCACGCACACCGGCTTCACGGGTGTAATAACGGATAATATCTAAAATGGCGTTTTCTTCGATGGTTAATTCACCTTTTTTCAATCCATTACGTTCAATTTGTTTTTGTAACAAATGACGCATCGCAATATTGAGTTTTTCATCTTCGGTATAACCAGAAAGACGAATCACCTCCATACGATCTAACAATGGACCTGGAATATTCATGGAGTTTGAGGTTGCCACGAACATCACATCAGACAAATCGTAATCCACTTCAAGATAATGATCGTTGAAGGTGGTATTTTGTTCTGGATCAAGCACCTCTAACAAGGCTGACGCAGGATCACCTCGCATATCCGAAGACATTTTATCGATCTCATCAAGCAAGAAGAGTGGGTTTTTCACGCCAACTTTTGCCATTTTTTGAATCAATTTACCCGGCAATGCACCAATATAAGTTTTACGGTGACCACGGATTTCTGCTTCATCGCGTACCCCACCTAATGCCATACGCACATATTTACGACCTGTTGCATTCGCAATAGATTGACCTAGTGAGGTTTTACCTACCCCTGGTGGCCCGACTAAGCAAAGGATTGGGCCTTTGATTTTGTTTAAGCGAGCTTGTACCGCAAGGTATTCTAAAATGCGTTCTTTCACACGTTCTAAACCGTAGTGATCCGCATCTAAGACTTGTTGTGCTTTTGCGATATCTTTCTTCACTTTAGTACGTTTATGCCATGGTACTTGAAGCATCCACTCAACATAGCTACGCACCACCGTTGCTTCCGCAGACATCGCTGACATCATTTTGAGTTTTTGTAACTCACTCTCTACTTTTTCGCGCACATCTGCCGGCATACCTGCCGCTTCAACCTTTTGACGAAGTTGCTCAACTTCATCAATGGTATCTTCGCTTTCGCCTTCGTCCATTTCTTTGCGAATTGCTTTAATTTGTTCGCTAAGATAATAGTTACGTTGGCTTTTCTCCATTTGTTTTTTTACACGGCCACGAATACGTTTTTCAACTTGAAGAATATCCGCTTCAGATTCCATCATGCCGAGCAAGTATTCTAAACGCTCTTGCACATCTGCAAGCTCTAATACGCTTTGTTTATGACGAACGGTCACTGGAATATGCGCAGCCATGGTATCCGCTAAACGATCGGCATCATCAATGCGTTGAAGTGCACCTAAAACATCAGCAGGGATTTTTTTATTAAGTTGCAGATAGCTTTCAAATTCATTTAAAACGGCAGCCTTCACCACATCTAATTCTTTTTCATCACCAAATGTGGTTTCAATTGGTGTGACTTCCGCAGAAAAATGGTCTTCACCATCATTTAATTGATTAATTTTCGCGCGTTGCTGCCCTTCCACCAACACTTTCACCGTGCCGTCTGGCAATTTTAATAATTGAATAATATTCGCAATCGTCCCGACATCGAATACATCATCAACGGTAGGTTCTTCTAAATCCGCTTGCTTTTGTGACACCAATAATAATTGTTTGCCCTCATTCATGGCCTCATCAAGGGCACTAATGGATTTTGCGCGCCCAACAAAAAGTGGCATCACCATATAAGGGAAAACGACAACATCCCGTAATGGCAATACAGGAAGTGTACGTTGTTGAGTTCTTTTGGCGTTCATAGTTATCTCTCTTACATCAATTCTATAATTTCATTGAATATGGGGATGAGTTGCATAAATTCAAGGTAGGATTTGGCATATTAAGGAGAAATCGAAAAATAGGCAAGTAAAGAACCACCTTTATTGATGGTTAATTGGAAAAACCATGGAATACAGGTACAATAAATGCGGTCAAAAATCAGTATGATTTTACCTAATAAAAACGTTTGAAAAAATAACCGCACTTTATCCATTATGACAGCCAAACAAACTATTACTTTCGCGACCTTTCAAGAATTACTGCCTGATTCTTGCAATCATCCATTAAAAAAACAATTAAGGGATAAAGCCCGTTATTACGGACGCAAATTTTTATTTAAAAAACAATGTGATGCTCTGGTTGATTTCTTAAATACTCATCAAACCTGGATTCCGCTTTTTCAACAAAATCCATATCGTTTTAATGCATTGCTTGCGACCTATTGTGACAAACGTTTTTCTGCAACCGATCGACTCAATGCCATTACCAATAATCTGCTAATGCTTGAAGAAAAAATGGGCGTAGAATTTTGTAAAAAACTACTCCAAGAAAAATCCCTTTTATTAGCACAATTAACGGATCAGCTTGGTATCTATTTCAACATCAACCAGATTGACCCTTTTGAAGGTTATTTTTCTATTAACTTAAAAGACAATGATGGGCGTAGCATTTATGATGCTTCTTTCACCTTCTTAAAACCAAATAAATTACTTATCGCCTCAATTCAAGGCCCTTCTTATGAAGAGGCTCAAGAAGCTGTGAAACAAGCCACAAAAGAATTACACGGTGTTCGTCCAATGTTTATGTTGATGAATGTTTTCCGCTTGTTAGCTGAAAAATGGCAATGTGAATTAATCGGTATCCCTCACACATCACAAGGTAAATACCGTTTATCTGCGCGCAGTAAAATCCTATTCAACTACGATGAGTTTTGGCAGGAAAATCAAGGGCAATTAAAAGGTCAATATTGGCAATTACCACTTGAAAGCGCCCGCAAACCGCTGGAAGAAATCGCTAGCAAAAAACGTTCCATGTACCGAAAACGTTATGAAATGTTAGATGATTTGAGTGAAAAAATTACTCAATTTTCCTAAATAAAATAGACTTAAGCCAGGCTTACTCAAAATAAAGCCTGGCCTAGGTAAACGATTGCTCACCCAGATATTATTGCATTCTTTCAAAAATCTCGCTTTGCTTTTTTGCTCATTTTGTGTAGAATACGCGCTCGGCTTATTGATTAATCCGAACACAAGGAGTTCTCCATAATGGAAGCATCAAAGAAAAAGATGAAATTCCCTTCCGCATTTAGCATTCTCTTTATTATTCTTCTTATTGCTATTGGTCTTACTTGGCTTATTCCCTCAGGGTCCTACTCTAAACTTTCCTACGACACCACCGAAAATCATTTTATTGTCAAAACCCACGGAATTCCCGATCAAAGCTATCCAGCAACAGAACAAACCCTTAATCAACTCAATATCAAAATTCAACTTTCTAATTTCACCAACGGCATTATCAAAAAGCCGATTGCTATCCCCGATACCTATCAACGCATTGAACAACACGAAAAAAGCATTACTGATATGATTCACGCCATGGTGGACGGCACCATTGAAGTCGCGGATATTATGATTTTTATCTTCATACTCGGTGGAATGATTGGGGTGATAAACAAAACAGGAGCATTCAATGCCGGATTAATGTCTCTCACCAAAAAAACAAAAGGAAATGAATTCTCTGTTGTCTTTGCTGTCTGCGTGTTGATGCTGTTAGGCGGTACGGCTTGTGGTATTGAAGAAGAAGCGGTAGCCTTCTACCCAATTCTTGTTCCTGTCTTTTTAGCCTTAGGTTATGATTCTATTGTCTGTGTTGGTGCCATATTCCTTGCCGCATCAATGGGCACAGCCTTCTCAACAATCAATCCATTCTCTGTTGTTATTGCTTCAAACGCTGCAGGGATTCCATTCACTGAAGGGATGGGATTTCGCACACTGGGACTTATTCTTGGTGGAACCTGTGTAATAGCCTATATGTATTGGTACTGTAAAAAACTGCGTACCAATCCTGAATTTTCTTATACCTATGACGATCGCCAAGCCTTCTATGATCTCTATATGAAAGATATTGATCCGAATGCAACCGTTGAATTTACCTTTAGAAGAAAACTGATTCTGATTCTATTTAGTGGCGCCTTTCCTCTCATGGTATGGGGGGTGATGTTTGGTGGTTGGTGGTTCCCTCAAATGGCGGCTTCCTTCCTAGCCATTACCATCATTATTATGTTTATCAGTGGATTGCCTGAAAAAGATGTCGTAAATGGCTTTACTCATGGTGCTTCTGAATTAGTCGGCGTCGCATTGATTATCGGACTCGCTCGAGCAGTTAATATCATTCTAGAGCAAGGAATGATTTCTGACACTATTCTCGATTATATGACTCATCTTGTCGGTGGAATGAATGGTGGCGTCTTTATTATTGGTCAGCTCTTGGTCTTCATTTTCTTAGGGTTAGTTGTACCCTCGTCTTCAGGCCTTGCCGTACTCGCTATGCCAATTATGGCACCACTGGCTGATACTGTTGGCATTCCAAGAGATATCGTCGTATCAGCTTACAACTGGGGACAATATATTATGTTATTCCTTGCGCCAACAGGATTAGTCCTTGTCACGCTACAAATGCTTGGTATTCCATTCAATAAATGGCTGAAATTTGTCATGCCAATCGTGGGCTGTCAATTTGTTATCTCATCGATACTTCTTCTCGTTCAAGTATTTATGTATGCACACTAAAATAAAAAGCCACGCAATCTTGCGTGGCTTCTTTTTATCATCTGATGTTATTTGACAAACTCATCAAACTCTAACTCATAATCATCACCATCTCTGGTGTATTTGATATAACGTGGAAATTGTTCACCTGAGAATTTCTTCACCATAATATCCTTATTACCTGTTTTAAATGAATAAGTGATTTCAGTGACAGTTTGCTTGTTATATTGGATCTGTTTTTCCACTTTCTTCACATTCACATTTTCCATTGGGTAAAGTTTTTTACCGTTTGTAATTTGGAAACTGGTTGGCAATTTATCGTAATAGCTCAACTGAAATGCCATGGTGAATAAGTCAAAAGTCGGTAATGTTAACGGTTCGGTTTCTAACCCATTTTTCACTTTACCGTATTCAATTGTTGTTGGCGAAATTTTAGAAATAGCATAAGGCTTACCATTACGCACATCTTGATAATTCACCATTTTAAATTGGCTCGCAGTTTGCGAACCACGAGAAGTAAACACAATGTTGTACAACGGAATATTAATTTTCGCATTGACTGAATACTGTGAACCATCAGCTTTAAAATGCACATACGCCGGCATTAAATAATTGGAACTGTATTTAATATTATAATCCACCGCAGACTATGCTGTTGGCACATAAGCAATTAATGCAGCAAAAAGGATTTTAAATAACTTCATTGGTTTTCCTTATATATAAAAATAGGTTGCCCTTTAGAGTATCACAGCGAGAAGAAGTTCCCCATTAAAAAACCATCTTATCCGCAGACAAGATGGTTTTCATTTATGTTAGCTTAATGGGAGATTATAAAACTGCACCCGCCATTAAGAAACCGAATAATACAGATAAACTGATTGCAATCACACCCGGCACTAAGAATGGGTGGTTGAATACATATTTACCGATACGAGTTGAACCAGTGTCATCCATTTCTACTGCCGCAATTAAGGTTGGGTAAGTAGGAAGGATAAATAATGCTGATACTGCGGCAAATGCTGCAATCGCGGCTTCCGGAGAAACACCTAATAAAATTGCAGTTGGATATAATGCTTTTGCAGTTGCAGCTTGTGAGTAAAGTAAGGTACTCGCAAAGAACAAGATTACCGCTAAACTCCAAGGATATTGTTGTAAAAACTCAGCTGATACCGCTTTGATTTGATCGATATGACCTTCAACGAAAGTATTACCTAACCATGCTACGCCAAGCACACAAATTACTGCTGACATACCTGATTTAAAGGTTGCTGCATTGGTAATTTTTGCGGTATCCACTTTACATGCCATAGTGATAATAGCTGCAGTTGAAAGCATAAAAGAGATAATGGCGTTATCACGAGAAAGAATTGGGTTTTGAATTAAACCAACTGTTTTACTGATTGCAGTTGCATAAAGCATGACCACTAAAATCGCGATAAGGAAAATTGCAACAGAACGTTTTGCATAAGGTTTGATCTCAATTTGCATTTCACCACGCATAGTAATTAAACCTTTTGCTAGACGATCTTGGTAAACTTCATCATCTTTCAAATCTTTACCAAGGAAGTTACAAATCACCGCAGTAATCATACATGCTGCGTAAGTAGTTGGGATCCAAATACCTAATAATTGTAAGTAACTTAAACCAAAGTTTTTCTCTAATTCAGCAGAAAGGAATACCACCGCAGCAGAAATTGGAGACGCTGTAATCGCAATTTGTGAAGCGATAACCGCAATAGAAAGTGGACGTGAAGGACGGATACCTTGTTCTTTTGCTACTTCAGCAATCACTGGAAGTGTTGAGAATGCTGTGTGACCAGTACCTGCAAGTACAGTCATAAAGTAAGTTACAGTTGGTGCAAGGAAGGTAATGTATTTTGGATTTTTACGTAGAATTTTTTCAGCTACTTTTACTAAGAAATCCATACCACCCGCAACTTGCATTGCAGCAATTGCCATGATTACAGACATGATAACTGAAATTACATCAAACGGAATGGCACCCGGTTTTAAGCCAAGCAGTGAAAGTGCCACAACACCCATACCACCCATGAAACCGATACCAATACCGCCTAATCTAGCCCCTAGGTAAATAAAGAGTAGGACGACTAAAAGTTGAGCCCAAATCATAATATTTTCTCCATATTAATTTTAAAAATAATTCCGGAACATATATTAACAACAAACTAGTGCATTATCTATATTTATTACTTGAATTAGTCTATTTTATCCGAAAGTGCGGTTGAAATTTGATTCAAATTCTGACCGCACTTTCAATGACTTTCCTAGAAATCCTCAAAGTATTGTTGAATCACTTTTGGATCTTTTGTTTGTGTTAAGGCTAATTGCAATAACACACGTGCTTTTTGCGGATTCAATGTACCTGAAGCCACAAAACCATATTTAGAATCATCTACTTCAGCATCACGCGTTGTGTAACCGGTTGGCACACGAGATGAACGTACCACCACAACACCATCTTTCGCCGCTTTTTCTAAACGTTCTAAATGGGCTGCATTCACGTTACCATTACCCACACCTGCAGAAACAATACCTTGATAACCCGCATCCAATAATGAATTTAACGGCTCAATTGGTGCATTAGAATAAGCATAAACAATGCCTACTTTCGGTAAACTGTCTAATTTATCTACGTTAAATGGTGTGTTTACAGTATGTTTGCTTTCAGGTGAGCGTTCGTAATCCACTTTACTGTTATGGATATAACCCAAGGTACCATAGTTTGGAGAATGGAACGTTTGCACCGCAGTGGTACTCATTTTGGTCACATCACGAGCACCTAATACTTCATCATTCATCGCCACTAATACACCGCGACCAGATGATTTTTTATCGGTTGCCACGACGACAGCGTTATAAAGGTTTAACGGACCATCCGCACTTTTTTCTGTTGCAGGGCGCATCGCACCGACTAATACAATTGGTTTTTCACATTTCGCGGTAAGATCTAAGAAATAAGCGGTTTCTTCCATGGTATCGGTACCATGAGTAATCACGAAACCATCAGTATCTTTACATTGTGCATTAATCGCTTTCGCTAATTTTAACCACACATCATCGCTCATGTCCTGTGAACCAATTTTCACAATTTGCTCACCTTTTACATTTGCCAGTTGCTTAATTTCAGGCACTGCATCAATTAATGCGTCAACATTGAGTTGCCCAGCTTTATAAGCAGAAGAAACTGCGGTTTCACCGCTTCCGGCAATCGTGCCGCCCGTTGCTAAAATTGTAATATTCGGTAGTTCCGCAGCTTGTGCGACCGAAAAACCGAATCCGAGCATCATAAGTGCCGTTAATTTTTTTAATTTCATGCGCGTCTCCTTTCACGTTTAATCATCTAAGTTTGGCTATTCTCTACTTAATTAGGCGTAGAATAAACACAAAGATAGTATATTTATGATCCCGATCACATTTTTATCGATCCGATTGTATAAGCTTTCGCCAACATTGCGTTTCCTTGATAATTTTTTTGAAAGATAACTAAAGTGCGGTTATACTTAAAGCCTTATTTCATCTGAAGATAATCTCTTATTCATTATCAAAATTAAGTTGAGAACAACATGCAAGAATTTATGCCTCAAGCAATTGAATTTGCTCAAAAACACACTTTTTTAACGATCGCATGGTTTGCTGTCCTTTTTATGACACTTTTCACCTTTTTTAAAAGTGCGACACAAAAATATCGCGTGATCACCAACCCTGAAGCGGTTCGCTTAATGAACGACGAAGAAGCAGTGGTGATTGATTTACGCCCTATTGATGAATTCCAACGCGGCCATATCATTGGTAGCGTAAACTTGCTTCCAACTGAAATTAAAAATCAAAATGTAGGCAAAATTGAACATCACAAAGAAAAACCGCTTATCATTGTGGATGTTAACGGTGTTTCTTCTGCTACGTCCGCAGAACTTTTAACCAAACAAGGCTTTGAAAAAGTTTATGTGTTAAAAGACGGTTTAGCGGCTTGGGCGGGTGCAAATTTACCATTAGTAAAAAAACATAAGTAAGGATCCTCTATGTCTGAACAAAATCAACAACCTGAAGTAGCAGCTGAAGAGCAACAAGAAGCGGTACTTCAAATTCAACGTATTTATGTAAAAGATGTTTCTTTTGAAGCACCAAATCTTCCTCATATTTTCCACCAAGAATGGAAACCAAAACTCGGCTTCGACTTAAGCACTGAAGCGGTTCAAGTAGGTGAAGATTTATACGAAGTCACTTTAAACATCAACGTAGAAACCACCATGGAAGATTCTGGTGATGTGGCATTTATTTGTGAAGTGAAACAAGCTGGCGTATTTACAATCAGCGGTTTAGAAGATGTTCAAATGGCACACTGCTTAACATCTCAATGCCCCAATATGCTTTTCCCTTATGCACGTGAATTGATTTCTAACTTAGTGAATCGTGGTACATTCCCGGCATTAAACCTTTCTCCGGTAAACTTCGATGCGTTGTTCATTGATTACATGAACAAGCAGCAAGCAGCAGCTGAAGCGGAAGAAAATCAGGAAACCCAACATTAATTGTGATGAGGGCAGGCGATACCGTCTGCCCTTTTATTTTAAAGGTGATTGAAATGACCCCATCCCAATCTCCAATTACCATTCTTGGTTGCGGTTCTTATGGAACAGCACTCGCTATCTCATTTTCTCGCAATGGCTCTCCAACCTATCTTTGGGGGCACAATCCCGATCACATTAATCAAATGCAACAAGAACGTCAAAATCGCCGTTTTCTACCTGATATTGAATTTCCAGAAAGTTTGCATTTAGAATTAGATTTGAAAACTGCGCTTGATCAAGCTAAAGACATTTTAATTGTGGTGCCAAGCCATGCTTTTGGTGAAATTCTATTAAAAATTCGACCGCACTTAAAACCTGATCATCGTTTAATTTGGGCAACCAAAGGATTAGAACGTAACACCGGCCGATTATTGCAAGAAGTGGTAGAAGAAACCTTAGGTAAAGCAATCCCAACGGCGGTGCTTTCAGGTCCTACTTTTGCGAAAGAATTGGCTCAAGGTTTGCCAACGGCGATTACCCTTGCCTCTCGTAATGAAAAGTTTGCCTTAGAATTTCAAGCTCGCATTCATTGCAGTCAGCATTTCCGAGTATATGTAAACCAAGATATGATTGGCGTTCAATTAGGTGGTGCCATTAAAAACGTGATAGCGATTGGTGCGGGTATTTCGGATGGTATGGGATTTGGTGCCAATGCGAGAACCGCATTGATTACCCGTGGGATTGCGGAAATTACTCGCTTAGGCGTAGCCATGGGCGCCAATACGCAAACCTTTATGGGCATGTCTGGTTTAGGTGATTTAGTGCTCACTTGTACCGATAACCAATCCCGTAACCGCCGATTTGGTTTAATGCTTGGTAAAGGCACTGATAGCCAACAAGCCATGAATGAAATTGGTCAAGTGGTGGAAGGGTTTTATAACACCAAAGAAACTTATTTATTAGCACAACGACAAGGCGTGGAAATGCCGATTACAGAACAAATTTACCAAATGCTCTTTTGTGGTAAAAGTGCACAAGAAGTGGCACTGAGCTTATTGGGTCGTGAACGAAAAGGCGAATAAGGAGAAAAAATGACGTTAGAAGTATGGCAACACATTCGCCAAGAAGCAAAAGAATTAGCAGAATGCGAACCAATGCTCGCAAGCTTTTTCCATTCCACTATTTTAAAACATCAAAATCTTGGCAGTGCCTTGAGTTATTTGCTTGCGAATAAACTGGCTAACCCTATCATGCCCGCAATTTCGCTGCGTGAAATTATTGAAGAAGCCTATCAAGCTGAGCCTAATATCATTGATTGTGCCGCTTGTGATATTAAAGCCGTGCGCCACCGCGATCCTGCTGTGGAATTGTGGTCTACACCATTGCTTTATTTAAAAGGTTTTCACGCCATTCAAAGCTATCGTATTACCCATTATTTGTGGAACCAAAACCGAAAAGCACTCGCACTTTATTTACAAAATCAAATTTCAGTGGCTTTCGATGTGGATATTCACCCTGCCGCCAAAATTGGGCACGGCATTATGTTTGACCATGCTACCGGTATTGTCGTGGGCGAAACTTCGGTAATTGAAAATGATGTGTCTATCTTGCAAGGCGTCACCCTTGGTGGTACAGGTAAAGAATCCGGCGATCGCCATCCAAAAGTACGAGAAGGCGTAATGATTGGAGCGGGTGCAAAAATTCTCGGCAATATCGAAGTGGGCAAATATGCCAAAATCGGGGCTAACTCAGTTGTACTTCAAGCTGTGCCTGAATATGCCACTGCAGCAGGTGTACCTGCTCGTATTGTTGGCAAAGACAAAGCGGCAAAACCAGCCTTTGAAATGAACCAATATTTTATCGATGATGATATAAATCTAAATATTTAAGGAATCGATATGATTAACAAAGACACCCAACTTTGCATGTCCCTTTCTGGCAGACCAGGCAATTTTGGCACAACATTCCATAACTATCTGTATCAAAAACTCGGGCTTAATTTTATCTATAAAGCCTTTGCTACTACGGATATTGAAAGTGCAGTCAAAGGCATTCGTGCACTTGGTATTCGAGGTTGTGCCGTTTCGATGCCTTTTAAAGAAAGCTGCATGCCATTTTTAGATGAAATCTCACCTTCTGCGCAAGCCATTCAGTCTGTGAATACCATTGTGAATGATCAAGGTTTTCTTCGTGCTTACAACACCGACTATATTGCCATTGTTAAACTTATCGAAGAATATCAATTAGATAAAAAGAGTTGCGTGATTGTACAAGGCAGTGGTGGCATGGCAAAAGCCGTCGTCGCAGCCTTCAAAAACAGTGGATTTGAGCATCTTAAAGTTTTTGCTCGAAATGAAAAAACAGGTAAAAATTTAGCCGCACTTTATGGCTATGAATATATCCCATCTTTGGATAATCAATCGGCAGACATTTTAGTCAACGTTACGCCAATTGGGATGAAAGGTGGAAAAGAAGAATTTGATCTCGCCTTTCCTGAAAATCTTATTCAACAAGTTCAAACCGCTTTTGATGTGGTGGCGATTCCTGCTGAAACACCGTTTATCCAATTTGCTCAACTGCAAGGTAAACAAACGATTTCTGGTGCAGAAGTGATTGTGCTACAAGCCGTTGAACAATTTGAGCTCTACACAGGCATTCGACCTGATGAGCAATTAATCGCTGAAGCGGCTGCCTTTGCTCGAAAAAACAGTTAAAAAATAAACCGCACTTCTAAAAAGTGCGGTTCTTTTTATCTGAGTTTTACGCTAACAATTTTCTTGCTGCTTCCACTACGACTGATACTGCTTTGTCTTCTGTATCTTTCATGGTGGCTTCATTTGGAATTTCTTGTTGCGTACGGTTCACAATCACACCTGCCACCATACCTGCTCGTAAGCCAAGGGCGTTACACATGGTGAATAACGTCGCGGATTCCATCTCATAGTTCATCACATTGAGATCTTGCCATTGTTTTAACAAGCCTTGGTAATCACGATATACTTTACCACTGTAGGTATCGTAACGTTCTTGACCTGGATAGAAGGTATCTGAAGACGCTGTAATTCCTACAAATGGCTCAATGCCTTTTTCTTTAGCTGCATTGAAAAGTGCCGTGGTACATTCAAAATTTGCCACTGCGGGATATTCAATTGGGGCAAAATGACGGCTTGCACCATCAAGACGAACCGCACCCGTTGTAACAAGAACATCACCCACATTAATGTGTGGTTGAATTGCGCCTGTTGTACCAATACGTAAGAATGTACGCACGCCAAGCTGAGCCAGCTCTTCCACACAGATAGATGTAGAAGGACCACCAATACCAGTTGAACACACCACCACCGGTTGATCATTTAAATAGCCTAACCAAGAAGTGAACTCACGTGTACTTGCAAGAAACTCAGGGTTATCAAGTTTTTTAGCAATACGTTCGCTACGTGCAGGATCCCCTGGTACGATAGCGAGTGTAGCACCTTTCAGTTGTGCTTTAGTCAGGTTTAAGTGAAATACATCAGACATAACAATCTCCTTTTTATCATTCTTGCCGCAAAGTGCGGTCAAATTTTCATTATTTTTTCAATGCGCCTAAAATACCACGCATGATTTGTTTGGTCACTTCATTACGAATATTGCGACCCACTGATTTTGCCACGCTATTCACAATTTGTTCTGTCGGAGAAAGTTTATCCCCACGTTTTTGTGTTCCAAAAATCATACGGCTTAAGCTACCAAATAAACCGTTTTCTTCCTCTTGTTGCGCTTGTTCGGCTTGTTTTTGTTGTACAGCTGCTAAATCTGCTTGCGCATTTAACACTTCGAAAGCGGATTCATTATCCACGTAATCTTTATAGAATGCATAAAGATCATCGTCTTTCACCCAAGCAGCTCGCTCTTCTTCAGTAATCGGGGCAAGTTGGCTTTTCGGCGGATAAACATAAGCCACTTCAACTGGTGTTGGCATACCTTTTTCATCTAAGAATGAAATTAACGCTTGCCCCACACCTAACGTTGAAATGGTTTCCACCACATTGACAGCAGGATTTGAACGGAACGTTTCCGCCGCAGATTTCACTGCTTTTTGATCACGTGGCGTAAAAGCACGTAACGCATGTTGGACACGGTTACCCAATTGCCCTAACACGGTATCCGGTAAATCTAATGGATTTTGGGTTACAAAATAAATCCCCACACCTTTAGAACGAATCAAGCGAACCACTTGTTCCACTTTGTCCACCAACACACTCGGTGCGCCATCAAAGAGTAAGTGAGCTTCATCAAAGAACATCACAAATTTTGGTTTATCTGGATCGCCTACTTCCGGCAATTGCTCAAATAATTCAGACATCAACCAAAGCAAGAATGCACTATACATTCTTGGAGAATTAATTAATTTTTCAGAGTTTAAAACATTGATCACACCACGACCATCACGGGTTTGTAACCAATCTTCAAGATTTAATGCAGGTTCACCAAAAAGATTGGTCGCTCCTTCATTTTCAAGTGTCAGTAAGGCACGTTGAATCGCGCCCACACTCGCAGCTGATACGTTGCCGTATTCTACTTGGAACAATTTGGCGTTTTCTGCCACAAATTTAAGCATGGCACGTAAATCTTTTAAGTCGATGAGTAACAAGCCTTTGTCATCTGCCACACGGAATACGAGGTTTAATAAGCCTTCTTGAGTTGCGTTTAAATTTAATAAACGGGAAAGTAATAATGGTCCCATTTCAGAAATCGTGGTACGAAGCGGAATACCGGTTTCACCGAATACATCCCAAAATGACACAGGATAGCCATTTAAATAACTCTCGCCACCTAAATCAAATTGCTCAATGCGTTCCGCTACTTTGCCACTGAATGTGCCCGCTTTGACTAAACCGGACAAATCGCCTTTTACATCCACTAAAAAGACCGGCACGCCATCATCACTGAATGCTTCTGCCATTTTACGTAGTGTGACAGTTTTACCCGTCCCTGTCGCCCCGGCGATCAGACCGTGACGGTTTGCCATTTTTGCGGTAATACCAAGGGTTTGACCTTGTTCGGTACGCGCGAGAGAATATTGCATAAAGATTCCTTTGTTTTGTTGGTTTTATTTAAACGAATAATAAGGAAAAAACGAAGTGCGGTCAAAATTTAAGTGATTTTACGGTATAATTTCTCAAAACTAACTCAAAGCAGGAAAAATAGATGTCAAACGCAAAAATTCTTATTATTAAAACAGGATTGATCGAAACCTTAACATTCCCTGATGGCAGCTCATATGAAAGTGCCATCCGTAAAAAACCGGTACCCATGGTAAAAGTGCACACGCTAGGTGCAGAAGGTAACGATGTAGGCTTAAAAGCCCATCACGGTGGTGTTGATAAAGCCTTGTTTTTTATGTCTGATGTGTCTTTCCCTGCTTTAAACGCACTACTTGGTGAAAAGTTTGATTTTCACGGTAGCGCGATTTATGGTGAAAACTTTGTGGTATCCGGCTTACATGAAGATAATGTCTGCATAGGCGATCGTTACAAAATTGGCACCACGCTTTTAGAAGTGTCTCAACCACGTAAACCTTGCGAGCGTTTATCTCATAATACCAAGAATGAGAATACAAGAGAGGTAATTCGTCAGTCAGGCTGGACAGGTTGGTATGTTCGCGTGATCGAAGAAGGTGAAATTCATCAAGGCGATGAACTCATCTTGCAACACCGTCCTTATCCTGAATGGACTATTCGTCGTTTAAACACGCTACTTTCTGCTCCTTCAAGTATCGCAGAATTAGAAGAAGCCTTAGTCATTGAAGAATTAGCACCAGCGTTTAAACGTTCTGTTAACTCACAATTACGTAATTTACAGCAGGCGGGCTAAAATGTCGGCTAAAACGACCGCACTTTGTCCGTGCCAATCTTCGCTTTCTTACGAAGATTGTTGCGGACGTTTTCATTCAGGTAATCTGTTTCCAGAAACAGCGGAACAACTTATGCGTTCCCGCTATTCCGCGTTTGTGCTCAAAAATATTCCTTATATTGTGCAAACCACTGTGCCAAGCCAACAAACCTTATTAGATGAAAAAGCCCTGCAAGATTGGGCTAATGAAACGCAATGGCTCGGTTTAGAGATTGTCAAAGCAGAAACCTTAACCAAAACACAAAGTGCGGTTGAATTTAAAGCACATTTTCAAGGCGGAGAACAGCCGCAAGTGCATCACGAATATTCTCTTTTTGTAAAAATTGATGGCCATTGGTATTTTGTTGATCCCACTGTACCGCTCCCAAGCAATAAACAGCCTTGTGTTTGTGGCTCTGGGAAGAAATTTAAACATTGTTGCGGAGGCTTGCTCTAATGACCTTAACGTCTTTTCTCGCATTATTCTGGCAGCGTTCTCAAGAAAATAAATTAACGCAAGCCGCCGGTTCACTCACTTACAGCACCATGCTCGCTATCGTGCCATTAATTATGGTGGTGTTTTCAATTTTCTCCGCCTTTCCCGTTTTTAACGAAGTCACCGGTGCATTGAAAGAATTCATCTTCACCAATTTCGCTCCTTCCGCGAGTGATGTTGTAGGACAATATATTGATGAATTCGTCCATAATTCAAAGAAAATGAGCGCCGTGGGGATTGTGAGTTTGATTTTAGTGGCATTAATGCTGATTAACTCCATTGACCGTACACTCAATGGCATTTGGAAAGACACCAGTAATCGCCCAATTTTTACGTCATTTGCTATTTATTGGCTCATTTTAACGCTCGGTCCGCTTTTAATCGGTACTAGCATTGCGGCGAGTTCCTACGTCAAAGCTATGTTCGAGCAATCGGAAACGCTCTCTTTTGGCTTAAAACTCCTCAGTTTTGTGCCATTTCTTTCTACTTGGTTTATCTTCACGCTCATTTATATGGTCGTGCCAAATAAGAAAGTGAGCATCAAACACTCTGCAGCAGGCGCATTAATTGCGGCAATTTTCTTTACCTTAGGAAAACAAGCCTTTACTTGGTACATCGCCACCTTCCCATCTTATCAATTAATTTATGGTGCCATGGCGACGCTGCCAATCATGTTATTGTGGATTCAAATCAGCTGGACAGTAGTGTTATTGGGTGCGCAATTAGCCGCAGTGCTTGCAGAAGTGCGGTCAACGAATCAAACAAATTTAGAGGAAGTAAAATGATTGCGTTAATTCAGCGTGTGACACAAGCAAAAGTAGAAGTTGAAGGCCAAATTGTGGGGCAAATCGGCAAGGGATTATTGGTTTTATTAGGCGTAGAAAAAGAAGATGACCTATCCAAGGCGGATAAACTTGCCGAGAAAGTCTTAAATTACCGTATTTTCAGCGATGAAAATGACAAAATGAATTTAAATGTGCAACAAATCGGTGGTGAAGTGCTTGTAGTATCACAATTCACCCTAGCCGCAGACACGCAAAAAGGCTTACGACCAAGTTTCTCAAAAGGTGCCGCACCAGCATTGGCTAACGAATTGTATGAGTATTTTTCACAAAAATGTGCAGAAAAAGTCACTGTTGCCAACGGAAAATTTGCAGCAGATATGCAAGTAACGCTGACCAATGATGGCCCGGTTACATTTTGGTTAAATGTCTGAATAAAGAGAACAATCGCTATTTTTTTCAAAGCAAAGGAAACTCTTTCTTTGATCGCATTGTCGTATTAACGCTCAAACGCATATAACAATTTCAAATCCCATCCATAATTGCATTGGTAATCCCCTTATTTTATAGGTAAACTAAGGCGGTTTGATGTGGATCTTCTTAAAGTTTAGCTTGTAATAAAATGAAAAAAATTTCGTTAAAAACAACCGCTCTTTTGCTTGGATGGATGAGTTTTTCAGCCCTTGCAGAACAAACCGTGGATATTGAGATCCGTGGGATCAAGGGTGAACGTGCCATTCGCAATACTGATATGAATGTCAAACTCATTGATAAAAGTGAGATGGACGGCTCAGATCGTTATAAACAATTAGTTTCAGATGCTGTCGATAAAGGCCTTCGAGTCTTTGGTTATTATGGTTCTTCCGTGACCTTTGAATTGAAAAAACGTAAAGGTCAACGAGATTTACTTATTGCGAATGTCACCCCGGGTGAGCCAAGTAAAATTGCAGGAACAGACGTTGAAATTACAGGCGAAGCGGCAGAAGACGAAAACTTCACGGCACTCCGTAAAAACTTGCCAAAACAAGGTGAGTTAGTTGAGCATCAAAAATACGATGATTATAAAACCAGTATTTCAAACCTTGCCCTTGCTCGCGGTTATCTTGATGGAAAATTCCAAATTTCTCGCTTAGAAATCAGCCCTGAAACTCATGAAGCATGGTGGCGTATGCTATTTGATAGTGGCGTGCGTTATCATTACGGCAACATCACATTCAACCATTCCCAAATTCGCGAAGACTATTTGCAAAATATGCTCAACATTAAATCTGGCGATCCTTATTTAGTCAGCGATTTATCTGAATTAACTAACGATTTTTCTTCTACCAACTGGTTTAGCTCAGTGCTTTTACAGCCTCATGTCCGCGAAGAAGAAAAATTAGTGGATATCGAACTGTTACTTTATCCACGTAAGAAAAACTCAATGGAGCTTGGGGTCGGTTTTGCAACCGATACGGGCCCTCATGTCCAAATTGGTTGGACAAAACCTTGGATCAATAGCCGAGGCCATAGTTTCCGTACAAATCTTTACATCTCTGCACCAAAGCAAAACTTTGAAGCCACTTATAAAATACCATTGTTGAAAAATCCATTAAATTATTATTATGAATTTTCAACCGGTTATGAAAAAGAAAATAAAAATGACACGGACATCAAAGCGCTCACTTTTGCAGCATTACGTTATTGGAATAATAAAGAAGGTTGGCAATATTTTGCGGGTCTTCGTGTCCGTTACGACAGCTTCACACAAGCAGATTTCACTGATAAAACCCTTCTCGTGTACCCTACTGGTGGTTTTAGTCGTACTCGTTTAAAAGGTGGACAATTCCCGACATGGGGAGATACCCAAAAAATCACGGTCGATTTAGGGAATAAGCTTTGGATGTCAGAAGCCAATTTCTTTAAAGTTCAAGCTTCCACCGCATGGATTCGTACTTATGCAGAAAATCACCGTTTTATTACCCGTGCAGAAATTGGTTATTTAAATACCGCAGATATTCGTAAAATTCCACCAGCATTACGTTTCTTTGCAGGGGGTGATCGTAGCGTGCGAGGTTATGGTTATAAGAAAATTTCGCCGAAAAATAAAAATGGAAAATTAGTCGGCGGTTCTCGCTTAGTAACAGGTAGCCTTGAATATCAATATCAAGTTTATCCGAATTGGTGGGGCGCTGTATTTGCGGATACAGGTTTAGCCGCTGATGCTTACAAAGCAAATGAGTTACGCTACGGCGCAGGTTTTGGTGTGCGTTGGGCATCGCCAGTTGGCGCTATCAAATTTGATATTGCAACGCCAATTCGAGATAAAGATAACAGCAAAAACATTCAATTTTACATTGGCTTAGGGGCTGAAATTTAGGGTATGACTATGTCTGAACAAGAAAAACAACCAGATAACCAAACGACACAACCCGTTAAAAAGAAAAAGACCTGCCGTAAAATTTTATGTGTCGGAAGTGCGGTCATTTTTGTCCCTGTTTTAGGCTTGGTCACAGCACTTTCTTTTGATAGTGGGCAACGTGCACTTATTCAACTCGCCGATAAAATGCTCGATAGCTTATCTATTGAGCAAGTCAGCGGTGGCTTACAAGATGGTTTAGTCTTAGAAAATTTACGTTTTCAAACAACCGGCGTAGATGTAGCTCTTCCTAAAACGCGCTTGCAACTGAATTTAGCTCGTTTACTTTCAGGTGAGATTATTGTTGATGATCTCAGCTTAACGCAGCCGAAAATTGCCATTGATACCAGTGTTATGGCACCTTCGGAAGAGAAACAAATAGAAAGTGGTCCAATGGAAAAAATCCATTTACCGGTTTCTGTACAAGTGAAAAATGTGGCGATTACTGACTTTGATATGAAACTCGATCAAAGCAATATTACCTTTTCGTCATTTCAAAGTGCGGTCAGTTTAAACAATGAATCAGGCCTTACCCTTGAGCACACCACGCTTTCAGATGTACTTTTCTCAACGGTCTCCCAAACTCAACCGAATCCCCCTCAGCCTGAGAAAAAAGAACCTGCTAAACCCGTTGATTGGGCGCAAATTGAGCAAACACTCACCCCCGCTTTTTTAGGTAATTTAAATACGGTGAACTTGCCTTTTGATATGCACATTCCAAGTATTTTGGGTACAAACTGGCAATATCAATCGCTCAATGAAAAAGGCGAAGAAACTCAAAAAATCACTGTGCCTAAAGTGGAATTGCAAGCGGATGCCACCGATCATTTAGTGAAATTACAAAAACTCGACATTGACAGCTCTCTTGGTACACTTTCTAGCCAAGGACAACTCCAGCTCAATGAAGATTTTCCGGTGGCTCTCACATTAAAATCGGATCTCCAAGCATTTAAATCAAAAGACAAAACCATTCTGCCTGCCAGCAAAGTTGATCTCAATTTATCGGGTTCATTGAAAAAAACGACTGCACTTTCGTTAACCACACAAGGCGTACTTGATGCGACCTTAACCGGTGATGTGAAACTGGCTGAAGATAAAATGCCATTAAATCTGCAGTTAAAAGCGAAAAAAGGTCAATACGCTTTTGCAGATAGCCTTGCACCACTCAAAATTAATGATGTTGATATTAAGCTCACGGGCGATTTATTGAATTATCACGCAGAGGTTGTTGGGGGCGTGGAAGGTATGGATCATATCCCTCACACCCATGTTGATTTGAATGCAGACGGTAAACTCTACGAAGTCACCATCAACGAATTAAAACTTGCTGCCCTAGATGGTACGGCACGTTTAACGGGTTCATCAAACTGGAAAGATGGCGCGCAATGGGATGTGACCGCTGATTTAAACAAAATGAACATTCGCCCTTATGTGCCAGCCATGCCAGCCGTATTATCAGGCAAAGTGAGCTCACAAGGTTCCGCTGATTCCAATCATTGGAAAGTGGATGTGCCTACCGTGGATTTAACCGGTAGTCTTTCCTCTCGCACATTAAGCTTAAAAGGTAGTGTCTTTTTAAGTAATGAAACCTTATTAAACATTCCTGATCTATTGCTGAACTATGGCGATAACCGCATTGCAGCAAAAGGTACATTAGGTGATAAATCAAACCTAGATTTAGATATCAACGCACCAAGCTTACGTGGTCTGTGGCAAGATTTAGCGGGCTCAGTCGTTGGTAAAGCACAGATTTTAGGGAAGCTTACTGCGCCAAGCATTAATACCGATTTAACGGCACAAGGCTTGCACTTCCAAGGATTAGACTTATCCAAAGCCTTAATTAAAGGTAATGTTGTGAGTGAACCGCAAGTGAAAGGTGAACTTACCGTCAAAGCGGAAAACTTCCGCTATGGCGATAGCATCAAATTGCATAATATTGATTTGAATGCATCGGGTGATGAAAAACATCATACGCTCAACTTAAAATCCAAAGGTGAACCTGTTGCAGCTAATTTACAAATCACTGGCAATTTTGACCGCACTTCTCAGCAATGGAAGGGTAATTTAAGCCAAGTGAGCCTAAACTCACCCATCGGTGATTTTAAAGTTAATCAAACCGTTCCTGTGACTTATGACAATAAAAAAATCCAAGCCACCATTGGGTCACACTGCTGGGTTAACCAAGATTTAGATTTGTGTTTTCCACAACAATTTACGGCAGGGAAAAACGGCGAAGTTCCTTTTGAGCTTAAACGCATTAATTTAGATTTAGTGAATAGATTGATGGGTCAAAACACGCTCAAAGGCCAATTACAAAGCCGAGGAAAAGTGGCATGGTTCAGTGATAAACCGTTACAACTAAATGTAGCAGTAGAAGGTAATAACATTGGTGTGGCACAAAAATTAGACTACCGCACCTTTAAGCTGGATATTCCTAAATTAAGTGTGAATGCCGATATTCAAAATAACAATTTAACCTTGAAATCTGACATTAACGTTCAAAATCAAGGTCGAATCGGCACAGACTTAAAAATTCATGATTTAAGTAAAGGTCGTCAATTAGGCGGTACCTTTACCATTGAAGGTTTACGCTTATCCTTAGCCAATCAACTTTTCTCTAGCGGTGAAAGCATAGATGGTGAAGTGGTCTCACGCTTAAGTTTCGGTGGTAATTTAGAAAAACCATTATTAAACGGTAATTTTGATATCCGCAATGTGAAAACAAAACTGAAAAGCCTGCCTTTTGATGTAACTGATGGTCAAGTGGCAATCCGCTTTAATGGTACATCTTCAACCTTAAATGGCCATGTTCAAACACCAGATAGCAAACTCAACATAAACGGACAAGCTAACTGGGCTAACATGAATAACTGGACGGCAGAAGTCAGAGCGCAAGCAGATAATTTCAAAGTCGATATTCCATCCATGGCGAAATTAAAAGTCAGCCCGAATGTGGTTGTCAAAGCCTCGCCAAAACTCTTAGATTTGAGTGGTAATGTGGATATCCCTTGGGCAAGAATTGCTATTGAAAGCTTACCGGACAATGCTGAACCAGTGAGTGAAGATGAAGTCATTTTAAATGGCCCGAGAAAAAGTAAAGAAGAACTCATTAATCGCCAATTTGCTTCAGAAACGAAATCTGGGATGCAAATTCAATCTGATTTAAAAATTAAAATCGGTGATGATGTGCATTTAGATGCCTATGGTTTAAAAACGAATTTGGATGGTTTACTTTCGGTGAAACAGGATAAAGGTAAGCTAGGATTATTTGGTCAAATTAACCTAAAAAATGGTCGTTATGCCTCTTTTGGACAGGATTTATTAATTCGTAAAGGACAAATCAGCTTCTCTGGTTTACCTTCACAGCCGATGTTGAATATTGAAGCGATTCGTAACCCTGAGGCTATGGAAGACAGTAAAGTGACCGCGGGGGTAAAAGTGATTGGTATGGCGTCTAGCCCACAAGTCACGATTTTCTCTGATCCAGCCAAATCTCAAGACCAGGCACTTTCTTATTTATTAACCGGTCGCTCATTAGAAAACAGCGGTGAAGCAGGCTCTAGTGGTTCTGTGGGTGCGGCATTACTTGGCTTAGGTTTAGCGAAAAGTGGTAAAGTGGTCGGCGGTATTGGCGAAGCCTTTGGTATTCAAGATTTAAACTTAGGCACTGCCGGTGTTGGGGATAGCTCCAAAGTACAAGTTAGTGGTAACATTGGTAAACGCTTACAAGTGAAATACGGTGTAGGATTGTTTGATGGCTTAGCCGAAGTGACCTTGCGTTACCGCTTAATGCCACAGCTTTATTTCCAATCGGTTTCCAGTACAAACCAAGTTTTTGATTTATTGTATCAATTTGAATTTTAGGAAAGGACATGCATAACGACAAGCAACTGACTCAACTCGCAGAACCTCATCACCGAGGTGAGGCCCGGGAGATTGCCGCCATTGATTTAGGCTCAAACAGCTTCCACATGATTGTGGCGCGTATTATCAATGGCTCGATTCAGGTGCTGTCTCGTTTAAAACAAAAAGTGAGGCTCGCCGACGGCTTAGACGAGCACAATGTATTAAGCCAAGAAGCCATTGAGCGCGGTGTAAATTGCCTTGCACTTTTTGCTGAACGCTTACAAGGCTTTGCGCCAGAAGATGTGAATGTGGTGGGTACTTATACCTTACGAAGAGCGGTCAATAATGACGAATTTTTACGTCAGGCTGCCGCTGTCTTTCCTTATCCAATTAATATCATCAGCGGTCAAACAGAAGCCAAAACCATTTATGCGGGTGTTTGCCACACTCAACCTGAAAGCGGACGTAAACTGGTCATCGATATTGGTGGTGGCTCGACCGAAATGATCATCGGTGATGATTTCACCCCCTTAGTGGCAGAAAGTCGTCATATGGGTTGTGTGAGCTTTGCCAAAAAATTCTTCCCGAATGGCGAAATTTCAAAAGAAAACTTCGAGCAAGCTCGCCAAAGTGCGGTCAATAAAATTGAAGATTTAAGCTGGGAATATCGCAAGCTCGGTTGGCAATCAGTACTCGGTTCATCGGGCACGATCAAAACCGTCTATCAAGTGATTACCGCAACCCTTGACCCGAACGGCATCATCACGGCTGAACGCTTACAAAATTTAATTGAACGCACCTTACAAGCTTCTCATTTTGAAGAGCTTAATATCGTAGGACTAAACCCTGATCGCGTGGATGTATTTGTGCCAGGCTTAGCCATTTTAAGTGCTGTTTTTGACGTTTTTGGCTTAGAAAATATGCGCTATTCTGACGGTGCTTTGCGTGAAGGGGTGATTTACAGCCTGGAACAAAACTTCCAGGTTTCAGACATCCGTACTCGTACTGCATTAGGACTTGCCGAACAATTTAACTTAGATTTGGCGCAAGCCGATTGCGTGGCAAATAGTGCGAAAACCTTAATTGACCAATACACCCATTGGCAAAAACCTCATCTTGCTGATGAAATGAAAAATCTGTTGATTTGGGCAGCGCGTTTATTGGAAGTCGGCATTGTGATCAATCATCGCAATGTACAAAAACATTCTGCTTACATTCTGCAAAATATGGAATTACCGGGTTTTGATCGTGAGCAACAACGCTTATTGGTGAATTTGGTTCGTTATCATACGAGTGCATTTAAAAAGAATGATTTACCGATTTTTGCTCGTTATGCGGATGAAGATGTCCTTGTTTTACTTATTCTTTTACGCATTGCAGTGATTTTAAATAAATCTCGCCAGGCGACAGATAGCACCGATAAAATCAATCTCAGAGTTGACCGCTCTTTGCAAACTTGGGAACTGACTTTTGAGAAACATTACTTGGATAATAATCCGTTAGTATGGAATGATTTGCGCTTAGAAAGCAATTTACTCAAAGATTTAGAACTCAGTTTGATTTTTAACTGATAAAATAGGGGCTTTCGTGCCCTTATTTTTTATCTTGCTCCAACAGCAAGCTATAAATATTGGCGAGATAATAGCTCTGCTCGGCTTCTGGAATATCTTGCGGAATAAAAGAAAGCAAATCGTGGTGAATTTCCAAAACATCAGGGAAAATGGCCGCACTTTGCATTTCATCATAAAAGGCTTGATGAAGCGGAGAAACGCAACCGCCTCTTTTTAAACGGGCAAGGCTGTTGGCAATATGCAATAAGAGTGTGATGACTGTCGGAATAGACACATCAATGCGCCAATGATGCTCTAGGCGACTTTGCAAGGTCAGAATAATATCAATAACGTCCTGATCAATCTGACCGCGAATTTTCCAACGGGTTAATTGTTTGAGTAACGACATAACATTCCTTTTTAAGATAGGATAACTTTACCGCTATTTCACAAAATTACCAGTGCACAGATCACAAAATTGAAACAAAGTGAAAAAATTTACTAACTAGGAAAGCAATAAATGATAGATAACAGACTTTTTGAAAAATATGATGGCCTGATTTTTGATATGGATGGCACCTTAATCGACACCATGCCAGTACACGCCCGCGCGTGGAACATGGTGGGAGAACAATTTGGTTATCGTTTTAACAGCCAAATTATGTATGATTTAGGTGGCGCAACCGTGAGCACTATCGCCTCAGCCATTATGCAAGATGCCGGTATGCCACAAGAACGTTTAAATGAAGTGATACAAGCAAAACGCAAACTTTCTTATGAATTGATTCCAACAGAATCAAAATTACTCCCAACCTTTGAAGTGGTGCGTCATTACTATCAACAAAAACCTATTGCGCTCGGTTCAGGTTCGAACCGCCAAATTATTGATATGTTGATGCAAAAATTAGACATCAAACATTACTTTAACGCTATTGTCAGCGCTGATGATGTAAAAGAACATAAACCGCATCCTGAAACCTTTTTACGCTGTGCAGAACTGGCAAAAGCCGAACCATCTCGTTGTATCGTGTTTGAAGATGCCGATCTCGGCGTAAAAGCGGGATTAAATGCAGGGATGGATGTGTTTGATGTCAGAACGCACGAGATTATTAGAACCTAATGTGGGACATTTTCTCTTTCAGCTTTTGGGCTGATTTCTGGCAAACCCATGGCTTGTGGCTAATGTTTTTCAGCGCTTTCTTAAGTGCCACCATCTTGCCGGGCAATTCAGAAATTGTGTTTGTCTCCCTGGCTGCGCCAAAAGTATTGGTCGGGTCTTTATTAAGTGCGGATATTTTCTGGCTTGTTTTTCTGGCAACCTCAGGTAATACGCTCGGTAGTCTCACCACTTATTGGATTGGGCGATGGTTTCCGAAAATTGACAGCAAAAATGACCGCACTTTATGGGCAATAAACAAAATACAACGCTATGGCGCCATCACTCTATTATTGAGCTGGTTGCCTATTATCGGGGATGTGTTTTGTGCGGTAGCCGGTTGGCTTCGATTGAATTGGCTAAGTTGTTTGATTTTTATGACGATTGGAAAAGGACTGCGTTATATTGCCTTGCTCTTTTTCAGTTTACCTTTCCTGTCATAACCATGAATAGCCTTTGTGCATAATGTGGTTGTGGGCTAGAATAAAGACGAATTAATATTCAACAGATAAAAAAACGCCCCTTATCGAATAAGGGGCAAATAACCTAAGGAACCAATTTTATTAAAACAACTGCAAGTTGCTTGTTCTATAAGACCGACACTAAAAAGAAAAGTTCAAAGAAATTGTAAAAAAATGTAAAAAAATTTACAAAAACTTGCAATCAATTTACAAATCACTGATTTTCAAGGAAATAAATATGCCATTACTCGACAGTTTTAAAGTGGATCACACCCGTATGAACGCACCTGCCGTGCGTGTAGCCAAAACGATGCGCACCCCAAAGGGCGATGACATCACTGTTTTTGATCTTCGTTTTTGCATTCCAAACAAAGAAATTCTCCCACCAAAAGGGATTCACACCCTTGAGCATTTATTTGCAGGCTTCATGCGCGACCATTTAAACAATGACAATGTAGAAATCATCGATATTTCCCCAATGGGTTGCCGTACAGGTTTTTACATGTCATTAATTGGTACACCAAACGAGCAGCATGTGGCTGATGCATGGTTAGCTTCCATGAAAGATATTTTAACCGTGCAAGATCAAAACCAAATTCCAGAATTGAACGAATACCAATGTGGGACTTACACCGAGCATTCTTTAGAAGAAGCACATGATATTGCTAAAAATGTGATTGCTCGCGGTGTGGGGATTAATAAAAATGACGATTTAGCGCTTGATGAATCTTTCTTAAAATAAGGACACAACATGACAACCCTAGGTACAGCATTAACCCCGAACGCTATCAAAGTGATGATGCTTGGCTCTGGTGAACTGGGCAAAGAGGTGGTGATTGAATTACAACGTTTAGGCGTGGAAGTAATTGCCGTCGATCGTTATGAAAACGCCCCAGCACAACAAGTGGCACATCGTGCTTATACGATTTCCATGCTAGATGGTGCAGCACTCAAAGCCTTAGTGGAAAAAGAGCGCCCAGATTACATCGTGCCGGAAGTAGAAGCCATCGCGACTGATACGCTGATTGAATTAGAACAAGCGGGTTTTAATGTTGTTCCTACCGCCAAAGCCACCAAGCTTACGATGAATCGCGAAGGTATTCGCCGTTTAGCTGCTGAAGAGCTTGGCCTACCAACCTCACCTTATCAATTTGTCGATAACTTTGCTGACTTCCAAAGTGCGGTTGAAAAAATCGGTATTCCTTGCGTAGTGAAACCGATTATGTCCTCTTCTGGCCACGGTCAAAGTATTTTAAAATCCAAAGACGACTTACAAAAAGCGTGGGATTACGCTCAACAAGGTGGTCGAGCAGGTGCGGGACGCGTGATTGTAGAAGGGTTTGTTAAATTCGATTATGAAATCACCTTGCTCACCGTTCGCCACATTAATGGCACCAGCTTCTTAGCGCCAATTGGTCATCGTCAAGAAGATGGCGACTATCGTGAATCTTGGCAGCCACAAGCCATGTCTGATGTAGCGTTGAAAAAAGCCCAAGATGTTGCCGAGAAAATTACCACTGCATTAGGTGGTCGTGGTATTTTCGGTGTGGAAATGTTTGTGTGTGGTGATGAGGTGATCTTCAATGAAGTCTCCCCTCGCCCACATGATACCGGAATGGTCACACTAATTTCTCAAGAATTATCTGAGTTCGCCTTACACGCCCGTGCGATTTTAGGCCTACCGATTCCAGAAATCACCTTAATTAGCCCATCGGCTTCCAAAGCCATTGTGGTGGAAGGTCAATCGAAAAACGTGCAATTTGGCAATATCGCTGAAGTGTTGGCAGAACCCCACACCAATATTCGCATTTTCGGCAAAGGCGAAGTCAATGGCCATCGCCGTTTAGGTGTCTTACTCGCCCGTGATATTTCCGTAGAAAAAGCATTAGAAAAAGTAGAGCTTGCTTACACTAAGTTGGATGTGAAATTATAAGATTGGCTTAAATATAAGTAGTTCTGAAAATACAAAAGTGCGGTCAAAATTGCTTATGTTTTTGACCGCACTTTAATGCTTATTCCCGACTTATCTACCAAACAGCGAAGCCCAAAATCCTTTTTTATTTTCAACTTTCTTTTGCTTCGCTTCTTCCATTCTTTGTTTGATATAATTTACCCAAACTTGATGGGGTGCATCAAAATCAAATGATTTCATAAAATCATAAGGAATTTTATATTCTGCTAATGGATTTATATCAATCAATTCTTTTGGCGCTATAGGACTATCAATACCCAAATCAAAACCGTGGATTGCTGCGATTTTGGCATACATTAAAACTTGTGGTTGCAAGTAAAAATCAAAATGTAAAAGTGTGTCTTTTGCTGCTCGTTTAGCAAGCTTTAGTTCGAGTAATTTATCTAAAGCCTCTTGCATTCCTTTTATATTTTTATCTGCTAACGCCACATAAAATTCATGATCAGGAATACGCTTTAAATCGCTACGGGCTTTTTTCTCATCATTTAAGAACGTGAGTGCGCGCTCTTTTAATAATTGCCAATCTCCACTTAACGCCAATAAAGTGTTCGCATTAAAAAAAGGTCTGGTATCAGTACGTTTATAGGGGACTGAAATATCCACAATTTCATCACGATGTTTAATTAAATAATCAATTAACTTTTGATTATCTGAAAGCAAACTCATAAAAAAGAAATTTGTATTAATTCCGTTGTACGCCCATTGAAAATCATATTCAGATAAAATACTTAAGAAACCTGCAATAGAAGCATTTTCTTTAAATCCTGAAATATCATTTTCTAATAAATGCTTAGAGGCTAATGCTACATGATAATCTTTCAGCCAAAATATCAATGAAAATACATTTCCATTGAATTCTTCTATATGACTCAATACTAGTTTCAATTTTTTATTGTCAAATTCTACATATTCTTCAACCCTATCCAAAGTAAATCTCTTTGCATCATCGTAAGTATTCGCAATATCACTTCCTAAAAAGATATTATATTTTTCCATATTAATATTCTCCGATTAATGTTTATTAGGAACTTTTACTGGCAACAACACAACTTTACCATTTGATTTATCTACTCCAGCTATAATAGTTTTTATAGGCTTTTCTTGCAGTTCTGCATTTTCTATCGCAATTCTCACAGGATCATTTTTTGATAATTTTCCGCTAACAACATTTATCCATTTACTAGACAATTGATTAGTATCCCCTGCCCCTTTAGAACTCACCTGAATTGCCCCATTAGTTTTTATTTGTTTACTATCAATAATGACTACTGAACCATCTTTGCCTACTAACACATGATCAAAGCCATTATTTGAGCCATATTTTCCGCCTTGTAATGGTTCATAACCTGAACGTTTTGCTAAACCATGAATTAACGACTCTGTTTTTCCACCTTTAATATCACCATTTTTGACAATATCATCGATTAAAGCTTGCTCAGCTTTACTAGTCGCTTTTATTTCACAACTTGCTCCACAAACTTTAGTGCCATTGATAAATCCTTTATCAGTTGATACAGCGATATTATCCACTTCATTAATTACTCGATTCAAAACAGTGTGATTAACTACTCTATTTACTTGATTTTTAGTAAAATCAACCACACCGTTTTTCAGTGCTCCCATTGGCTTAACTAACGCCAATCCCGTACCACTTAGAACCACTCCTCCAGTTGAAATGCCTTTCATTTTACCTTGGCGGTAACCTTGCATTTCACCCGCAAGTTTTGGATTCTCTTGAAGGGCAAGCGCATAAGCCTCATCCCAATCTTTCAACGAGACCACAACATTATTATAGGTCTTCCCTGGGTTTGAGATTGCTTCCCATAAAGACACTACGGTATCATCTAAATTAACAACCGCATCCGCTGTTTCCTTAACACTATCAATCTGCCCTTGAGCTTCTGCAATCTCTAGGCCTTCTTGATATTCTTTAGCTTTATCCTCATCTCCATTGAATAAAACCTTGGCATACATTTCAATGTTTTGCTTACGCTCATCACTAGGATGAACGTTATCAGCCATGCTGTTATTCTCCACTGAATCTTTCGCCGTCTTAGCCGCAATAATCGCCCCATCAGAGCTATCCGATAAACTACCACCAGCAATACCTGCTGCTACTTGGCTTAAAGAAGATACCGTACGTTTTTCTTCTTCGCTGAGCTTTTCAGGTGATTTATCATAAAGTATCGAGGCGAGGAAATGAGCCGCAGCCTCACCACCTGCCGCACCTGCCGCACCCGCAGCAACATTACGATTGCCCGCATAAGCCTCTACCGCGCCCCAAAGTGCATGAGCAGTCAAATTGAGAGCGGTGTTTACATTACCTTTTGCATCTGTTGTCGCTTTCTTAATTTGATTATTCACCGCAGGCGATAATCCTGAAGCCACCACTTCCGCTGCCGGTCTGCCGGCTAAAGCAGTACTAATAACATTTAATGCTGAATCAATGATAAGACGTTGACTTCCACCCGTTTCCCATTCTTTGGCTTCGCGACTCGCTGTCTCAAAATTATCTCGTGCTTGTTTTACTAAAGCGCGGTTAGTTTCGTTGTTGTTTTCTGCCTTGGCTTTTTCTGCTTCTTCTAACGCAATTGCGGCTTCATTACGCTTCGCTTTCGCTTCTTCACCAAATTTATTAGCAAGCAAACTTCCAGCTTCCACGACATTTGGTCCAAATTTCTCTATCACCTCACGTTGGAAATCGAGCTCTTTTTGAACATCATCTTTATTAAAACGGTTCTCTAATTTGCCACTTTGGCTTTGTGCACTCTCTGTAGTGATATCTGTTTTTATCGCAGCAATTTCTTCTTGTACCGTTTTGCCTGTACGTTTTAATTGCTCTGCTTCATCTTTAATTATGATATTTTGTGTATTAATACCACTTTTTGTTGTGCTAGATTGACTATCAGAATCTTTACCATAGCCCATGCCATAAGAGAATTGGAGAGACTCCTTGCCTTCAGCCAATTTCTTGGTGTTCTCTTGTCCATCTACTCCTTTAGAATTAACAGTTGTGTTGCCATTTTTATCGGTATAAAGCAGATTACCATCTTTATCCGTGGCTTGTTTTGTACTTTGAGCTGCACCATTTTCGCCAAATGGTGTTTCAAAGTTAGCTGACACACTGCCACTTACACCAAAACTGCTGCCACTATAATTTGAGTGATTTTCAATATCTGAATGAGTAATGCTACCAGTGCTAAAATGGTTTTTACCATCAGCTTCTGCCTTTTGGGTAGACGTAATCAATGCACCTTTAAGATCGGTATGCTTATTAACATTAATATCGTAACCTTCATCTCCGGCATAAATTCCTGCCTGTTCATTCACGCTTGCATGATCAGCATTGATTTTCGATTTATTGAAACTACCACCTGCGGCAAAACCATAGCCTACTGTCACACTACCACTTGCATTCATTTGTTTACCATGGTAGCGAGATTTATCTTGCAAGCTCTCGATATTCAGGTTTTCCGCATCCAATTCAACACGTTTACCCTTCACTTGACTGCCTGCAAGAGTGACATCACCACCTGCATTAATCACGGTTTTACTTTGACTATCACCTACATGGCTAGCAACATAAGTAGTTTCATCACCATTGCCATAGCCTTTTCCGTAATTACCGCCTAAAGTAACCCCAGCAGCCGCACCATTACTCACTTTAATGGCTACCCCTGCATTAAAACCACTCGATTTATTAGTGCTTCGTTCTTGATGGTTTTGTTCTACTGCTTTGATGTTTACTTGATTATCTGCCATCAAAGTCGTGCCTTCTTTACCAGAAATATCCGAGCCTTCAATATTAATATT